>NZ_JBFUIQ010000285.1:0-2114 GCF_056401795.1 Peribacillus sp. P4_D6 | reverse complement strand
CTATAACACTCTCTGCTAGTTTACTTTCTCCGGCTGTTAATACCTCCTCTGAAGTGGGATATTCCTTTAAGATCAATAAAGAAACCCTTGAATATAGATCCCCAAAAACCTTCCGGTATTCAGGAAACACTTGATCTAAAAGGGTGTGAAACTGAAGTTTAGCTTCCACATACATATTCGTTATGATTTCCTGTTATCTTGACAAATTTCGAAGGTCTAATAGCTGAATTCCTCTAATTTTATTAGGTTCTAAAATTACTTAGTGAGTGCTGTTTAACTGCACACCATTATTTCTATAGAAAAACCACGCTTCCTGATTTTATTGAACATACCGTTCGGATAAAAGCCAAAAAGATGGTCTTATTTTTAACCTCATCGTTAGCTGAATAATCAAAAAGCTTTATCCACAGTTTCTTGAAATATTAATTATTACAAATAGTTGTCCTGTAATACGTTTTAATCCTTCTCTATTCTCCACCAATTGAGTAAATAAAACAAAACTGGCTATAAGTTTTATAAAAACGCTCAAACCCCTTTGATATCAAGATTTGATCCTTTGGTAATTGATGACCTGTGCGGGATTCGAATATACAAAAAAAGAATAAATGGTGTTTGTCCCTAAATAGAAATATAATTTAGTAGATATATTATAAGTAAGTATGAAAAGGTGGAGTTTCATTGGATATTTTATGGTGGGGGTTAACGATCGTCTTATTTGCTTTAAGTTTTGTAGGAATTATCTATCCTATTATTCCTTCGGTAGTTGCCATTTGGGGAGGATTTGCAGTTTATCAATTCCTCATTAATCCTGATGAGTTATCGTTATGGTTCTGGATCAGTATGGTTGTGTTGAGCGGTTTATTAATCGCGGCAGACATTATCGCAAACAGTTATTTTGTTAAAAAGTATGGGGGGTCAAAAACATCCGAGACAATAGCAGCTATTGCCACGATTGTTGGTTCATTTGTCTTTCCTCCTTTTGGAATAATTCTCGTACCATTTTTAGCAGTCCTCGTTTCGGAATTAATCATTCAAAAAGATATAATGAAGGCTACTAAAGTTGGGTTTGCAACTATCATCGGTTTTTTAGGCGGTAGCTTAGCCAAAGTATTACTTCAATTATTGATGATTGTTTGGTTTATTTTAGCGGTAATCTTTTAATTATTTATAAACGGCCGCATAAGGAAAAGCTGACTTTCAACAGTCAGCTTTTTCTATTAACAAAGTCCGTACAAGAAAAAAAAGTGATGGAGGAAAAGGAACCATTAGTGTGGCCTATTGTGAACAATTCTTTAACGATAGAACTTTTCACAACTGCTCCCTTCCGTGTCAAAACTCAGGACATGATCCCCGCCCAAGTTTTTACAGCCGTCGCTAAAATCAATAGAGCCAGTATGACTTGCAGCACTTTTACATTCATTTTTTTACCGGCCATTGCCCCAATCGGAGAGGCTATTAAGCTAGCTACAACCATGATCAACGCCGGATAGAAGTCAACTTGACCCGTTGATATTTTCCCTGCTATTGCACCAATGGATGAAATGAATGTGATTGCTAATGAAGACGCAATCGTGACCCTTGTTGGAATTCTTAAAACGATAAGCATGATGGGAACTAATAGAAAGCCCCCTCCGGCACCGACTATCCCGGCGCCTAAACCAACGATTAATGCCAGGATGGCCGCAAGCCATTTATTAAAGGTAACTTGATCCACAGGAATATCATCTATCCCTTTCTTCGGAATGAACATCATGACAGCCGCTATCAACGCCAAAATGCCATAGACGATATTCACTCCGTTTTCCGACATCGTTTGTGATCCAAAACTTCCAACCACGCTTCCGATCAACACACTGATCCCCATATAGAGAATAAGCGTTTTATTTAAATGTCCGCTATTACGATAGCTCCATATACCTCCGATGGAGGCGAATAAGACTTGTACAGCGCTTATGCCTGTCACATCATGGGCACTAAATGCCGCTAAACCAAAGATTGGGGGAATAAACAGCAGCATTGGATAATTTATTATCGAACCGCCGATGCCGAGCATCCCTGAAACGTATGAACCTATAAAACCAATCAAAAAGATGGTAATGATAAAGGTTATATCC
>NZ_JBFUIQ010000284.1:0-2154 GCF_056401795.1 Peribacillus sp. P4_D6 | reverse complement strand
GTACAATGAAGGAAATCGTTAATCATGAAAATACACGTAATTTCATGCCAAAATTATCGAATGACAGTAAAAAGCTCTACTACACGACATCCAGAGGAAATCCTTCCTTTCTTAATTCCTATTGTTTGGATTTAGAATCAGGACAGGAAAGGCTGGTACTGGAGGGGAAAGATGCAGCGACCTATTTATTTGGCTTCAGCCCGGATGAAGAAACCTTACTTTACTATAAACACTTTGCTAATACATATACTCTTCTCTATGCAAAAAAAGGGAACGAAGATATCCTGCTCACTCCGCCGACAGAGAAACAACACACAGTGAATGATGGGGTTTTTGTTTCGGATTCGATGATATATTTATTGACTGATTATGATTCGGACTTTACCTATTTAGCTTCATACAACCTTGAAACAAACAAGTTCTGTAAAGTTAAAGAATTGGAGAATGAGAGTTTTACTGCCATTACTTATAGTAAAGAGAATCAATTATTATATATAACCAGTCAAAAGGGTGTAGAGGATCAATTATATGAAATCAATCTGCAAAATGAAAATTGGAGAAACATCCCCGTGCCATGCAGTGTCATTAATAAACTTGAAGTTGCTGCATCAGGCACTCTTTACCTATTTGGCATGAGTGCAACCAAGCCTCATAATATCTATAAAAATACAGGTGATGAGTGGGTATCATTAACTAAATATACTGTTCCTGGCGTCGATTCTAATGAATTGGTTGAACCGGACATCATTACCTACCCTTCCTTTGATGGCCGGGAGATCGAATCGTTATTTTTTAGGGCAAAAAAGGAAAATGACAATGGAGAAGTCATTTTTTGGCCTCATGGAGGACCTCAAGCGGCAGAACGGAAGTTTTTTAGAGCTTCATTTCAATTTTTCCTGAATAACGGTTACAGTATTTTCGCGCCAAACTTCCGCGGTTCTACTGGTTATGGTTTGGAATTCATGAAAATGGTAGAGGGAGATTGGGGAAATGGACCGCGACTTGATAATGTAGCCGGCCTTGATTGGCTGATAGACCAAGGGCATGCACAAAAAGGCAACATTCTTTTGATGGGCGGAAGCTTCGGAGGCTATATGGCCCTTCTGCTGCACGGGCGACATGCGGATTATTTTAAGGCGGTTGTCGATATTTTCGGCCCATCCAACCTATTCTCATTTATCAATTCCGTACCTGAAGACTGGAAGCCAGTCATGGACCAGTGGGTAGGAAATCCGGAAAAAGATAAAGAAAAACTAATCGAGTATTCGCCTATCACTTATCTAGAATCCATGATAAAGCCAATGCTTGTCATTCAAGGAGCAAACGATCCCCGTGTCGTCAAAGAGGAATCGGATCAAATCGTTCAAGCGTTGAAGGATAAAGGAAGAGATGTCGATTATATGCTTCTAGAAAATGAAGGACATGGATTTTCCAAAAAAGAAAATGAGATTGCCGTCTATCAAAAAATACTCTCCTTCTTAAATCGATTCACAGCAGTAAAAGAGAAGGTATAATCCATATTTTTACAACTTAAAAACCCCTGCCGCTCACGTTCAAAGTGATGAAGCAGGGGTTTTTAAGTTTTGGGAGTTAGTAAATAGCTACCAATATGGCGTTTAAAAAAATCATTCCTTTAAAATTCAGAATTCCCCGAATAAACGCTAGTCACCTAGTTATAAAGTGCTATATAATATACGGAAAAAGTATTTTTTGTTTAACGGAGTTGATTCGCAATGCCACAGGAATTATCGATATACTTACTCGTAGTTATATTGGCAGGTGCTTTAAGTTTGTTCCTGTGTTTATTTGCACTATTAAAGGTCAAGGATGCACCTGGAGCAAAACCGTATATTATCGTGACATTATTGTCTTCCATTTTTACTTTTGCCTATGTTTTCGAACTTTCCAGTACATCTTTGGAACAAATCTTATTTTGGTTAAAGGTCGAGTACTTGGCCTTGCCTTTCATCCCAGTCTTCCTTTTGTTGATGTGTATTGAATATATAGGGCATAGCCTCAAGAAGGTATGGAAATATGCACTCTTCATCATACCGTTCATCACCATTTTCATGCATTATACAAATGATTCTCATCACTTATATTACAAATCAATGCGATTGAGAGGCGATAGTCCTTTTCCAATAATTAAACTGG
>NZ_JBFUIQ010000283.1:0-2195 GCF_056401795.1 Peribacillus sp. P4_D6 | reverse complement strand
AGGATAATCAGTCTGTTCAACATCTGGAATATACGCCATATGCACGACTCATCATTGCTTCATATCTTTTGGATCAAGTGGGGGAAGACTTTGGTGAATTGCTTTGTAACATCGTTCATGATCGGGAATCCGGCGGCTTCACCCTTGGCCTGGAGGGTGTCACGGAGAATACAGAAGAATATGTCATTTTTGCAACGGCCATTTCATACTTGTTGGGAACTCCAAACCATGATTCCATGTCAGGGAAATATTATGCCCGCTTCAGTGTTCAAGACACGGATAGCAGTGATTCCTATTTACGTCAGGCTTATCGTTTATTTACACTTCATACGGATGGCACCTTTGTAGATGAACCAACGGATTGGTTACTAATGATGAAGATGATCGAACAAAATGCACGCGGTGGCGAATCACGTTTATTGCATTTAGACGATTGGAAAGAGCTTGATATGTATGTGAATCATCCATTATCCAGCCACAAATTTACGTATAAAGCTCCAAAAAGCAAGAACGTTGACCAGGAAATTGAAAGATTGACCTTCTTCAATCATAATAACAAACCTGGTGTATGTTTTATCGATCAATTTGTTTATCCTGAATCAATCGAACAAGCCAAATACTTGCGCGATTTATCCAATTCATTAGAAAGTGATGAAAGTGTACTTGAACTTGAACTGCCTGTTGGAGATTTAGTTGTTGTCAACAACATATTCTGGCTTCACGGCCGCGCTGCATTTGAAAAGGATCCGAACCTGAATCGTGAATTACTTCGCCAACGCGGAAGATTCAATCAATAGTTTCAATTTGTAAACCCAAACATTTTTTTCATCCCCAAATACCATTTTTAAGATAAATTCTTTTCAATCCAAGGGTTGGAAAGCAATTTATCTTTTTTTTGAGAGGTWTCCAAGATTCATAATGCCCCTATGTCGGTGGCAAATCTGAATTTCTGATATACTGAATTGGCCAAAATAAATAAAGGGAAGTAGGGGTAGTAATTTATGGGGATCGCTAATTTTTCTAAGTTTACGCAATTTAAAGACTTAATTAAAGCTTTACCTGCTGTCTATACAGATGAAATGATAAAGAGTGAGCAATTTTTGCTTGAAAGAGAAGAAAAGAAAAAACTCGAAATATATTATGCTCCTTTCGAATATATAAATGAACGGGCCAAAGTGGTGATTGTCGGAATCACTCCTGGTTTACATCAAATGAAAAAATCTTATTCTACCGTAATTAATGCAAGAGGGCACCTGCATGGTGACGAAGAGATCCTGCACGAAGTAAAAAAAAATTCCAGTTTTGAAGGAACGATGAGAAAAAATTTAGTTAAAATGTTGGATGAGCTTGGATTACACACCTACTTAAACATTTCGTCCACACTGGATCTTTTTGACGAAGCGAGTCACCTCGTTCATACTACCTCAGTTTTAACCTACCCAGTTTTTTATAACGGAAAAAACTATAGTGGAACAACTCCGAACATTTTAAAGACCGAGTTACTTAAAAAAAATATAATGGAAGGCTTTGCTACCGAAATAGGTACCATTGAACGTCCGCTTATTATTCCTTTAGGCGTTAATGTTACCAAGGTCTTAAACTATTTAGCGGGTCAAGATTATTTGGATGCCAATAACATACTTCTAGGATTTCCTCATCCATCTGGAGGAAATGGTCATCGTCATAAGCAATTTGCAGCAAATAAAGAGCAAATGAAAATGATGTTACAGCACTATTTTTCAAAGGAAATGACCGTGGGTTAAAAGGGAGTACTGTATGCTCATTGAAGCTTTTGTAGGTATAAAAGGATGGGAAACAGTTGATTATTGAATTCTATAATTCATCTATTTGTGTTAAAAGTAAAATTAACTATTTACTACTGATATTATGGTGATTATAATAGGAACGAATGTTCTTAATTATAGGAGGCATTAACATGGATGAATTAGAGGAATTTTTAAAAACACTCACTATTGAAGAGTTAAAAGTTATTTATGAAGAAGTAAGTGAACCTGATATTAATAAATAGATGAAATAAATTGAAATGGAAGATTCTTATTTTTTCATTTCAAAGAACAGCATGATTTTTCCCGAACGTGGAGTAGGAGGTACTTTATCATGAAAACCATAGCCTAAGAACCAACGGTAAGCCTTATTTATTTCCGCTTCAATCGTTTAACGCATGGAACGAATAC
>NZ_JBFUIQ010000282.1:0-2241 GCF_056401795.1 Peribacillus sp. P4_D6 | reverse complement strand
ACCTCACACCCTGTTGACATTCAAGTGATTGCCGCAACAAATAAATCGCTCGAAAAAATGGTGAAAAAAGGTGAATTCCGAGAAGACTTATATTATCGTCTTCATGTCGTGCCTATCCATCTTCCGCCGCTAAGAAATCGTGTAGATGAGATCCCCCACCTGGTTCAGTTTTTTTTACAAAAGTACAATACACTGTACAATCGAAAGGTAGCGTTCACCCCGGATGCAATCGACTTGCTTTGCATCTATCAATGGCCCGGTAACGTGCGCGAACTTGAAAATACAGTTGAAAGACTTGTGATTACTAGCGGAATACCGGAAGTGGATGTTGCTTTGGTTAAAGAGGTGCTTCCATTTAAAGGGCCCAAACCTCTTTCACTACCTGTCATCGATTTCCTAATGCCATTGCAGGAAGCCGTTGACCTTGTGGAAGAACAACTCATCAACATGGCGATGGAACAATATAAATCATTGAAACTGGCGGCAAAGGTATTGGAAGTCAGCCAGCCGACGATGAGCAGGAAATATAAAAAATTACGAAATAAAATGGAAGAGGCAAGCTTTTCACCAGTGGATAAACGGGCCATTTTAGAAGAACAAATAAACCAGCGGCTTCGATCCATTGCCGTTGTAACCGCAGCTATCATTCCAGCTGAAGAGGTTATCAGTCTACAAAAAAATATGAACCGGCAAACTTCCTATTCCCAGAAATTAAAACAAAAACTTACCATGATTCAAGAAAAGGAAGGCGTAATTGAATGGGTCTTTATATTTATCATGTCGGAGGATGGACGTCTGATTCACCTTGTTACAGACAAAGGCTTTGTAATTGAACCGGGAGAAGAATATATGGGTCCCCCGGAAATGGTCAATGTCGCTTACCAGGCGTTTAATGGTAAAGCGGGTGTTACTCCCATATACGAAGACAGGTACGGTGAGTGGAAAACAAGCTTTGCGCCAATCATCGATGATGACGGCAATATCGTAGCAATTGTCGGATGTGATTACAGCAAAGCCTATTTCAATTCAGAAATGCAACGTCTCCGCAAACAGCTAAACATACATGTTTGATTTCGGCGTGCAGTCCCATTATCGAATTGGAGCCCATGGTAAAAAAGAAAAGCTGATAACAGGAGCCGTTTTGTACGGGCTTCTGCAGTCAGCTTTTTCGTTATTATCAAACCATATATATACATCAAGCAATTAAAATGGCTGTAGGCTTATATAGGCAATATGGCATCTTGTTCCTCCACCAACCGTCCTCAAAAATGAAACGGTTAAGCGTATCCCGCCGAATATGGATAATCATTTGCAAAAAAAACAAAGACTTATTCCGATTATACAAATGAGTGCCCATAAGCCTTTTTGCCATGAACCTATATAGCTTTCTCTTTATTTTCTCCTTTTTTCACCAAAAAATAAGAAGTAATCAAGGCTGTAATAGGAATTATCAGGGCTACTCCGGTTCCAGCACAAATTATAGTGATCATTTCAGCACTGAATATTTTTGAGTTTACTATTTCCCCAACAGAATAGGACAAATCTTTAAACCATATAAGCAATGCCAAATAGCCACCAAAGAAAGCAAAAAATAGTGTATTCGTAGATGTCCCTAAAATATCCCGCCCAATACTCAATCCAAATGTGAATAATTCCTTCTTGCTAATGGATGGATGGTGATGATGCATTTCTCGCATGGGAGATGCAATGGCCATGGCTGTATCGATAATCGCGCCAATAGTACTCATAATAATTACTGAAGCTCCAATTTTAACAAAATCCACCCCAATATAAAGGGAAAAGATGCTAAGCTCTTCTATTTCTTCTTCACCGAAACCTTGTATCATCGCATTTTCCGTCACAATGACAATAAAAAAGAGTACAATAACAATCGTGATAATAGTAGAAATGAATGCTGTTTTTGTTGTACTGTTCACTTCGTTAATGAAAAATAAATTAATATAACTAATCACCGTACATGCAATCAATGTTACGATATACGGATCAATATATGGATTAGTCATAAAAATGAGGTTTTTTATTTTACAAGTGTTGCGAAATACACCAATTCCAATTATTTTTTCATAAGAAACTTCTATGGGGCGATCCTCGCCATCACCATCTATCACGAAACCCTGCTCATTACCCCATAATAAAGTCTAACCCATTAAACCGTTGACAATAATGGTGATAACAATACAACCAGGCTGAACTTTTTTTGGTGGATCTTAAGGAAGATAC
>NZ_JBFUIQ010000281.1:0-2255 GCF_056401795.1 Peribacillus sp. P4_D6 | reverse complement strand
CGCATAAATGATCCGGTGGTACAAAACTCTGGTTTAACATCAGGTGATAAAGGATATTTCATTTTTCTATTCCTCCATTTTCATATAGCTTAATAATTTTGAAACTCATTTAAATGAATTCCTATAGATGATTAATCATGCAATTACCATGCCAAGTCACTGTGAGTGATTTAAAGAGGGTTTTTACCAGATAACATGGGCTTTGTGTATGCAAAGGCGAATAAGTTATGGGAAATTGAATCGCCGATGAAGAGATACTGAAAGACTTCATATCTGTGAATCAATCATTTGCCGGTAAGAATACAGGAATTAAGATGTTTTTCGTTTGTCGAAAGAAACCGAAATCATATGGCACAGAAATTGCATAAAGGTATACAGGTAAAACTTTTAAAAAAGAGGGAGGCATGGGGATTATTCTAGTTAAGAAATTGAACTCACTGGTTTGAAAGCGGTTTCAAGGAGGAATGATAGGTGGAAAATGAGGTTACATTGAAAAGATCACTGAAATTATGGCAAATCGTTATGATGGGGTTAGCATATATGACCCCCATGGTCGTATTTGATACATTCGGCATTGTATCTGGGATTACGGGCGGCCATGTGCCGACTGCCTATATCGTTGCATTGGTGGGGATGCTTTTTACAGCTGCCAGCTATGGAAAACTTGTAAAGGTTTTTCCTGCTGCAGGTTCTGCCTACACTTATACGCAAAAGGCGATAAACCCGCATTTAGGATTCCTGGTAGGATGGTCTTCGTTGTTGGACTATTTGTTTTTACCTATGGTCAATGCATTGTTGACCAAAATTTATTTGACAGCATTATTTCCAGGAGTTCCTACATGGATTTGGGTAGTATTGTTCGTAGCAATCGTCACCATTCTCAATCTCAGGAGCGTCAATGTACTTGCTAACTTTAATGCGCTTTTTGTTTTAATTCAGATTGCCATCATGGCAGTGTTCATCATTCTTGTTGTCAAAGGTTTAAATGATGGAGAAGGTACAGGAGAAGTGTTTACATTAATGCCTTTCGTAAATGAAGGGATGGACTTCTCGGCCATAATAACCGGGGCTACGATCCTTTGTTTTTCCTTTTTGGGATTCGATGCGGTAACGACACTATCTGAGGAAACGCCGGATCCGAAAAAAACCATTCCAAAAGCGATATTTTTAACTGCGCTATGGGGTGGAATCATCTTCATTACCGCATCTTTCTTTATTCAGCTCTTTTTTCCGGATATATCCCGTTTTAAGGAACCGGATGCTGCATTACCGGAAATCGCCCTTTATGTAGGCGGGAAGCTATTTCAATCCATTTTTCTTTGTACGACTTTCGTCAATACGCTAGCCTCGGGACTAGCATCACATGCCAGCGTTTCCCGTCTTTTGTATGTTATGGGCCGTGATAAAGTGTTTCCGGAAAAATGGTTTGGATTCATTCATCCCAAGTGGAAGACACCAGCCATTAATGTACTCATAGTTGGAGTCATTTCAATGTCGGCTTTATTCTTTGATCTAGTGACAGCAACGTCACTGATCAACTTTGGTGCATTAATGGCATTTACCTTTGTAAATCTTTCAGTGATCAGCCATTTTATCATTCGGGAAAAGGAGCACCGAACGATAAAGGGGTGTATTAAATACTTAATTATGCCTTTACTTGGAGCTATAGCAATTGGCATTCTATGGATCAACCTTGAGGCAAGTTCCCTAATAATGGGGACAAGTTGGTTCATTATTGGTTTTTGTTATCTATTATATATCACAAAGGCATTCAGGAAGGCACCGCCCCAATACCAAGTTGAAGAAATTCAGCTATAAGACTTTGCAAGGAAAAACGCATCCGATAAGGATGTTTCAGTTTATAGACTTCAAAAGGTTTAGGAATGGTTTCATTCCGAAACCTTTTTGATTTTTAATTGGATAAAGAATAGATGACCGCGACCATTTCTGGCCCTTGCCTGTCCAGTTGGATATCTTCTTTATATTCATGTAAGAGTCGCCTGCACCGACAATATTTTACGTCCGCTTGTTGTCCAAAGCATGCCATGGCTTTTCTTTTGCATCAGCGAATATTTCCATAAGTAGTAGAGAAGTGAGGTCCTTTATCTGACATAACCTAAGAACCAGCATAGGCCACGTTCTTATTTACCTCTTCAATAGTTATGCATAAATCGAAAAAATAGAGTAGATTGAATGAATGTCTTTTTACCAAAATGACTGGGTCAATACTTGGGCGTACTACCTCTGAATACATA
>NZ_JBFUIQ010000280.1:0-2286 GCF_056401795.1 Peribacillus sp. P4_D6 | reverse complement strand
TTGTTGCCAAGGCTGTCGTGCTTTCACTTAAAGAGCACCCTAAAATGAATAGTGCCTATATTGAAGATAATATCATTTTGTATGAGTCTATCCATCTTGGATTAGCAGTGGCCTTGGAGAATGGACTAGTTGTTCCCGTCATAAGAAATGCCGAAAATTGTACCATAAGACAGTTATCGAATAAGGGGAAGGAGTTGGCCCGGTGTGCACGTGACGGTCAATTGCCAATTGAAGACATGCAAGGGTCCACTTTTACAATCAGTAACCTCGGGGCATTTGGCGTTGAGCATTTTACACCCATTCTCAATACACCGGAAACGGGGATACTCGGAATTGGCTCTGCTTACGATACCCCACTTTATATTGGTGAAGAATTGGAGAGGAGAACGATCTTGCCACTCAGTTTAACTTTTGATCACCGTGTACTGGATGGGGCACCCGCTGCTGCCTTTTTACAAACACTAAAACGGTATTTAGAAGAGCCGATCACCGTGATTTTATAGAAAAGGAGGGAAAGACTTGAATCGTATAGTTATTATAGGCGGAGGTCCTGCAGGGTATGTAGCGGCAATCACTGCTGCCCAGCAGGATAAGGAGGTCATATTGGTAGTCGATGGGCCATTGGGCGGAACCTGTTTAAACGAAGGCTRCATGCCAACGAAGTCATTATTGAAAAGTGCCGATACGTATGACTTGGTGAAAAATGCCGGGCAAATGGGAATTCGCCTTTCCCTCAATTCGATTGTAGTCGATTGGGATACCGTACAGGAACGAAAAAGAGAGGTCATCTCTAAACTAGTGAACGGCATTCGATATTTAATGGGTAAGAATAAAATAAAAGTCATACAGGGCAGGGCTTCTATCCTTTCAAGCAATCGACTGCGGATCGAGAACGGAAATGAAAATGAAAATGAAGTGATTGATGCAAGTAAGATCATCATTTCAACGGGTTCTGAACCGATTCCACTACCTTTTGCGCCGTTTGATGGTGAATGGATCATCCACAGTGGTCATGCCATGTCACTTCCTGCCATTCCCGATTCCCTGCTAATTGTCGGAGGCGGCGTCATCGGATGTGAATTTGCCAGCATTTATAGCAGGATGGGCACCGAGGTTACCGTTATCGAAATGGGGGAAAAGCTGCTTCCAGGGGAAGATGAGGATATCACGAGCATTCTGCATGAAGAATTGAAAAACCAAGGCGTTACGGTCCATACCTCTACAGCTGTCAAAAACATCAATGCAACCAGTAAAACGGTATATTTAGAGAATGGCGATGGCAAATTGGAAGAAATGCATGCTGATTACGTACTCGTATCTATAGGGAGAAGACCAAGAGTGAACGGAGTAGGCTTAGAGGAAAACGATATTGATTTTTCCCGACTTGGCATCTCGGTGGATGATCGAATGCAAACAAGCAATCCAACGATTTATGCCTGCGGTGATGTGATAGGAGGCATCCAACTTGCCCATGTAGCTTTTCATGAAGGACGGGTGGCGGCCCTGAATGCCTGCGGTCAATTTGCACAAGTGAATTACCGGGCAATCCCTCGCTGCATTTATACCTCCCCGGAGATTGCCAGTGTAGGCTTGACCGAAAAAGAAGCGCGTCAAAAATATGGTGAAATTAAAGTTGGTGAATTCGCTTTTTCGGCAAATGGGAAAGCTGCCCTTTCCAATAAACCGGTAGGAAAGGTCAAAGTCCTAGTGAACCCACAATATAATGAAATTCTAGGTTTTTCCATTGTCGGTCAGCATGCAACAGAATTGATTGGACAAGGGACGATCATGCTGCATGCTGAAATAACGGCAGATATGTTGGAAGATTTAGTGGCGGCGCATCCAACCTTGTGGGAATCCATACATGAAGCTCTTTTAAATGTAGTAGGTCAAGCTGTGCATTCCTAAAATAAATAAGTTTTTTTACTGAAGGGGGATTTTGTATGGTTAGCGGTCAACGGACGGCAGTCGTCACTGGTGCAGGTCGTGGTATCGGACGTGCCATTGCATTAAGATTAGCTCAAGATGGATTGAATGTGGTCATTAACGATGTCAAACTGGATACGGCTGAATCGGTCGTGAATGAGATAAGGGAACTTGGACGTGAAAGCTTTGCCGTTAAAGCGGATGTAAGCAATAGACGGGAAGTATTCGAAATGGTGAATCAAGTTGTGGAACGTTTTGGACAACTGGATGTTATGGTTTCAAATGCAGGAATTGCACAAATAAAGCCTCTATTGGAAGTAACTCAAGAAGACCTTGAACAGATTTTCAATATAAATGTAA
>NZ_JBFUIQ010000279.1:0-2308 GCF_056401795.1 Peribacillus sp. P4_D6 | reverse complement strand
GGGATGCTTGGCATTAACCTTGGGGTACCCGCGCCAATGGCATTCTTTCCATTTTCTGGATATAAAAGTTCGTTTTATGGGGACCTTCATGCCAATGGGAAAGACGGCGTGGAATTTTATACCAGAAAGAAAATGTTAACGGCAAGATACTGATAGGAAAAAGGGGGTCGGCGCAATTTGTGGTCGGCCTTCCTTTATACATTATTTTAGGGGGAGTGTAGCTTATGCAGGTTGAAAAACAGGGTCAGGATCTTAAAGCGATGGATGGTAAATATGTGTGGCATCATATGAAAGGGGCTGAACCCACCCCTGGTGCAATGGTGATTAAAAACGGGCAAGGAGCATGGATTACGGATGTTGATGGGAATCGCTTCCTGGATGGGATGTCCGGTTTATGGTGTGTCAACGTCGGTTATGGCCGCACGGAACTGGCTGAAGCGGCTTACGAGCAGCTGAAGGAACTTCCTTATGCCCCTTTAACGAATAGCCACATCCCGGCTATTAAGCTAGCGGAGAAATTAAATGAATGGCTTGGTGGGGATTATGTGATTTTCTTCTCTAACAGCGGTTCAGAAGCCAATGAGGCGGCCTTTAAAATTGCGCGGCAGTATCATCAGCAAAAGGGTGAATATGGACGCTATAAATTCATTTCGCGTTATCGCGGATATCATGGAAATTCAATGGGAGCCCTGTCAGCTACCGGGCAGGCACAGCGAAAATATAAATACGAACCTCTCGCCCCAGGGTTTCTTCATGTATCACCGCCAGATTCTTATCGAAATCCAGAGGATGAAAGCGGTGAAAAAAGTGCAGCGGAAATTGAACGTACCATTACATGGGAGCTGAGCGAAACGGTGGCTGCGGTCATCATGGAACCAATCATCACCGGGGGCGGAATTTTGATGCCGCCCGATGGCTATATGAAACGTGTCAAAGAAATTTGTGAGAAAAATGGTGTCCTTCTCATTTCGGATGAGGTCATTTGCGGGTTTGGCCGAACTGGTAAGAAATTCGGATTTATGAACTATGATGTAAAACCAGACATCATAACAATGGCTAAAGGAATCACGAGCGCTTATTTGCCATTATCAGCTACAGCAGTCAAACGTGAAATTTATGAAGCGTATATTGGCTCAGACGTTTATGACCGCTTTCGGCATGTAAATACATTTGGCGGCAATCCTGCTGCCTGTGCTGTCGCTTTAAAGAATATTGAAATATATGAAAATGAAAAACTAATTRAACGGTCCAAGGAGTTAGGGCTACGCTTTTTGCAAGAGTTTGAAGAAATCAAATCTCATCCCAATGTTGGGGATGTACGCGGGAAAGGTTTGTTGGTAGGCATTGAACTAGTGGAAGATAAACTGACAAAACAGCCGATCGAACTTTCCAAAATTAATAAAGTCATTGCTTCATGCAAAGAAAAGGGGTTGATCATAGGGAAAAATGGCGATACAGTAGCAGGTTTCAATAATATCCTGACTCTTGCTCCCCCGCTTAGTATAACTGAAGAGGATTTCGCATTCATCATAGCGACGGTAAAGCGAACGCTAGCTGAACTATGAAAATAAAATGAAAAAACTGAATATTCTACAATTTCATGCATGTGCCTGTTGATACACATAACTTGCTTTTAAAATGAGGCTGATACGTCAGTTTTAGCGCCGTTCGTAACTTTGAACGGTGCTTTTGTCTATGATCAAGGAAGAATAAGAGGTAAAGGAATCTAATAGAAATTATAGGCGATATTTTGGAATCGTTTTCCTTGCTTAGTTATAGCGGATGTTCGAAAATGGAATGATAAGGAGTAGTGATAGAATATCTATCATTATCCGGCAGAAGAGGTGAGGGACATGAATAATGAAGATATAACAAAAAAATTAACATTACATATCCCTGAAATTTTAGGGAGTGGGAATTTTTCAAAGTATGCTGTATTGGTACCGCTTATAGAGAAAGAAGATGGAATTCATGTTCTTTTCGAAGAGCGTTCGCACAAACTGAGGAGGCAGCCGGGGGATATATGTTTTCCGGGCGGGAAAATAGACAAGCTGGATCAAGATGAACAGGCTGCTGCCCTAAGGGAAACATATGAGGAGCTTAATTTGCGAAAAGAAGATATCGAAAACGTCTTTCCAATCGATTATTTGGTATCTCCATTCGGGATGATTGTCTATCCTTATGCAGGATTTGTTCGTAACCATCAACGGATAATACCTAATCCAGCTGAGGTAGAAACCATTTTTACGGTCCCGCTTTCCTTTTTCATGGAAAAACCGCCAGAAATTTATCATGTGGAATATAAAGT
>NZ_JBFUIQ010000278.1:0-2323 GCF_056401795.1 Peribacillus sp. P4_D6 | reverse complement strand
ATCCTGTATATCGTCCATGGCTGTCTGCCGGTACAGGCAAAAATCCAACCGCATTCTATYGAAATTACCGAAAGCGGCCCTGATGCAACAAACAGCCAAAGAATCCATTTCGGATATGTCTCCTTTTTCAGCCATTTATTCCATACCAATGCAAACAGTGCCAACGCGATTAAGCCTGAACCAATCATGACCATGGCATTGAATAAGATATGGACATAAAGCGGCGGCCAATACTCTTCCGGAAAATCGTTCAAACCGGTCACAACCGTATCAAAGCTATTACCAGATAGAAAGCTTAATAACCATGGAAATTCAATCCCATACTTCACTTCCTGAGCTTCCCTATCGGTATAACCGAACAAGGTAAGTCCGGCATGGTCCTGTGTTTCAAACAACCCTTCTGCCGCTGCCAGTTTTTCCGGCTGTTCCCTATATAAATGCTGCGTAGTCGCATGACCGTTCAATGCCGTCAAAAACGAAAAAACCAAGCCCAAGACAATACTGAGCCTAAGTGCTTTTTGGTGAAAATTAAATTCAGCAGTGCCATATTTATTTTTCAGCATCTTATAGGCTGCGACGGACGCCACGACAAAAGCGCCTGTAGTATAAGCAGTCAGGGCCGTATGTCCTGCCGTCACCAAGAAACTTGGGTTAAAAAATGCCGCCCAAGGATCGACATCGACGATTTCCCCATTTTCAAACCGGAACCCAGCAGGAGTCCCTTCAAAAGCATGGACATTCGAAATCAAAACAGCCGAAGCCAATGCTCCGAATGCAACAAAGAATAAACTCACGATTCGGGCCCATGGTTTGATTTTTTCAGCAGCATACACATAGATTGACATGAACAGCGCTTCAACCATGAATGCATAAATCTCGATTTGGAATGGAAGCGCCATGACACGTCCTATCACTTCCATGAACCCAGGCCATAATAGTGACAGCTGCACACCCGCAATCGTACCAGTCGGAATCCCGACCCCAAGTAAAACCCCTAATGTTTTGGTCCAGCGTTTAGCCATGACGACATACTGTAAATCCTTTGTCCTTTGATACATCAATTCCGCTGCCAACATCATCATCGGCAACCCGACGCCAATCGTTGCAAATATGATATGTACAGCCATATTCGTCCCGAACATTGCGCGGGCCATTTGTATATGATCCATACTGTCTTCCTTTCTACCCTTTGTCTCTTGGTAGTATCTCCTCTGTATAGGAAAATATTTAATAATATTCCTCAAACTAATTTTTCATAGGTTTTGCAGAAGCTCGGTTTTCACTTAATGATGTTTTTGGATGATTGTTTAGAATATATTCTATCGAGGTTATTTTCGGTATATATATTGCGTGGAATTCACCAATGCACTAAAAATTTGTTAATAAGCATTTAGATGACAAATTATTGAATATTCTTCATAAATGGTGACCCAATCGGAATAAGATAGCGTAAATCCCATATAGAAAGTGTAACAAGAGAGGAGAAAAACATTTTGTCCTTTTCCAAAGATCCGTTATCACCCGAACAAATGCTGGCTGTGATCAAAAATGGCCTGGGGCCTACCCCAATCCCCAAAAAAATCATTATCATTGGTGCAGGCATGTCTGGGTTGGTTGCAGCATCCCTTTTAAAACAAGCGGGGCACGATGTTACGATATTGGAAGCAACCGGGAGGGTCGGAGGGCGTGTTTTGACCATACGGGAGCCATTTTTAGAAGGTTCCTACCTTGAAGCCGGTGCCATGCGCATTCCGAATTATCATTACTTAGTTGCTGAATACATCAAGAAGTATGGTTTACGAGTCAACACTTTTGTGAATGCGACTCCTAATGATCCCATTTATGCCAATGGAATCAAGACGACTGCTGCGATATATCAACGGAACCCGGATATACTGAGGTATCCTGTAGCTCCCCATGAAAGGGGTAAAACAGCTGAAGAATTACTCAACATGGCAATCAAGCCTGTGACTGACTTCATCATTCAAAACCCGCGTAGAAATTGGGAAATTGTCATTAAAGAGTTTGATAAATACTCCATGAGCTTCTTTTTGCAGTATAATCCAGTCGGAATCAGTCTATCTACAGGGGCGATTGAAAGCATCAAAGTCCTAATGGGTTTAGAGGGATTCCCGGAACTTTCTTTTCCGGCCATACTTCGGGAGCTTATGCCGCTCTTTAATCCAGACGTGAAATTTTTTTCAATCGAAGGAGGAAACGACCGGCTTCCTTATGCCTTTCTACCGGAATTGAAGGATAATTTAATCTTCAGATATGAAGTGACAAAGATCATTCAACATGATAATCAAGTCACCATCCATTC
>NZ_JBFUIQ010000277.1:0-2324 GCF_056401795.1 Peribacillus sp. P4_D6 | reverse complement strand
ACCTTCTTCGGGCATGTATGGGTATTGGATGGATTTCATATTTTTAGTGGTGATTGCCATTTCAACGTGCCTAATCAAGGTCCGTTCATCCGAAATGGAAGCAACCTTCGGCTCGAAATCACATTTTAATAAGAAAACGAATGGTTCATCAAGATATTTCGTTAATTTTGCCGATGCAATTATGAAGACACCGCCACGGACGGCACTTGTATCAATATAAGACCGCGTGAATTGTTCGTTTTCCTCTTGGAATTCCTGTTTTGTTTTTGCATATCGAACACGGTTAAATACATTGTAATTAGGGTTGGAATCAAGTGCATGTCCTTCTTCGACAATAAAAGAACCAATCTTCGTCGGTATTTGTTCAGTTTTTGGATGACGGTCGACTTTCCGTTTGGAAATCTTCATCAATTCCCCATCCAAAAAATCCTTTAGAGGACTTTCTTCGTATTCTTCAGTATCAAGAGTTTGGAAATGTTTAAAACGCTTATCAGCCTGATCGCCTTTTCCTTCGACTTGGATTAAATAAAAAGACAGATAGGTAATTGCAAAATCCATGAATGTCACCTTCTTCAATTATTAAGCATAATTCCCGTACTTTTTTTAAGACTTAATAAGTATAGTGATGTACTTTGATTCCGTCAAACTATTGGTGCATGAATGATCAGAATAATATTGGAGTATTATTTCATAATAATACATATACAAAAATAACGAATGATCCAATATTGGATTAAAAATTAGAACTTTTACAAGAAAAAATTAATCGAAATACTCTAATAGCTTACTTAATTGATATTAAAATAATGAATTGTTCATCCTTATTTGTTAAATATTGATATTTCTGTTGAATAATAAGGGTTCCCTTCCAAATAAAATTCAAAAAACAGAATTTTACAATAATAAATCATTGACGAAGGAAGGGGTAATACGTATAATTTGAAAGTCAGACTATTCAGGAATTGTAGAAATTTGTCGAAATTTCTTCGATATAAATGGTAAGTGAATTTATTTGTCTGTAGTTTTCAGAATAGTTTATAAAATTTACGGAGGAAAGAACATGAGTATTTTTAGGAAGAAGTCCATTGAGGACTTGTTGAAAAACGCAGGTTCCGGCGGTAAGGGATTGAAACGGGAACTAGGAGCTTGGGATTTAACGATGCTAGGAATCGGAGCGATTATTGGGACAGGCATATTTGTATTAACAGGTACTGGTGCAGTGAATGCTGGTCCTGCACTTTCATTGTCTTTCGTCATTGCCGGGCTTGCCTGTTTATTCGCTGCACTTTCTTATGCAGAATTTGCAGCTTCCGTGCCGGTATCCGGTTCGACTTATACGTATGCTTATGCAACTTTAGGTGAATTCGCCGCTTGGATAATCGGATGGGATTTAATTCTTGAATACTTATTGGCTGTTAGTGCCGTATCGGCTGGGTGGTCGGGCTATTTCCAATCATTTTTAAGTGGATTCGGAATTAACTTTCCAGAGAAATTGACGGCGGCACCGGGTTCGGTCGAAGGTGTCACGACTTATATGAACTTGCCGGCCTTTTTGATCGTCATGGCGATAACCTTTTTGATTTCCATAGGTACGAAACAAACGACTAGAATCAATAATATCATGGTCGTTATTAAAGTGTTGGTAGTGTTGTTGTTCATCGTTTCTTCTATTTATTATGTGAAACCGGAAAACTGGCAGCCTTTCATGCCATTTGGTATCGATGGAGTATTTTCAACTGCCGCCTTAATGTTCTTTGCTTTCATCGGCTTTGATGCAGTTGCATCTGCGGCTGAAGAAACAAGAAATCCAGGTAGGAATTTACCACGGGGAATCCTCGGTTCATTAGTCATTTGTGTAGTGCTTTATATGGCGGTAAGTTTGATCATGACTGGTGTGGTACCGTATGCACAATTCAGCCAGGCTCTTGATCACCCGATTTCTTTGGTCTTGCAAAGCGCAGGACAAAATTGGGTTGCAGGTATCATCGATCTAGGTGCCTTCCTCGGAATGACAACGGTGATTTTGGTAATGTTGTATGGCCAAACGCGAATTATGTTTGCAATGTCACGTGATGGGCTGATGCCAAAATCCTTATCAAAACTTCATAAAAAATATAAAACACCTTATGCAGCTTCATGGATATTTGGTATGATAGCGGCCCTATTGGGAGCATTCATACCTCTTGGTGAATTGGCAGAGTTGGTCAACATTGGAACATTGACTGCTTTTACGATGATTTCCGTAGCGGTTATCGTTTTACGTAAAACAAGACCGGATATGAAACGAGCTTTTTATTGTCCGGCAGTACCGCTTGTTCCTGGCC
>NZ_JBFUIQ010000276.1:0-2329 GCF_056401795.1 Peribacillus sp. P4_D6 | reverse complement strand
TCCCTTTTCTCCATTACTTTCTGGACATCTTCTTTAGTGATTCTTCCTCCTGGCCCGGTGCCTTGAATCATCTCAATGTCAAGATTCGCTGCCAGTGCCATTTTTCGTGCAACCGGAGTGATCATCAATCGATCTCCTATTGGCAAAGTGGGGGACTCTTTTGTTTTCGGCTTTTCTTGTTCATCAATTTTCAACTGGGTTTCTACAGCAACAGGTTCATCGATCTTTATTTTTTCATTCGGATCTCCGATATGACAGATAACGGTTCCTGGAGGTACTCCTTGTCCTTCTTGAACAGCTATATTCAGAATCGTACCTTCCGCTGGAGATTCAATATCCATTTCTATTTTCTCTGAATTGATGCTGGCTATTGCTTCACCTTTTTGGACTGGATCCCCAACAGCCTTACTCCATAACGAAACAGTGCCTTCTTTCATTGCCATGCCCAATTTCGGCATTACCACTTCGACAGCCATATCTAATTTCTCCCTTCATAATGGTTTGTTTTATCCATCATTGGTTTTGTTGCTCCAACCATTGCAGTTCTATGCGAAAAAGCTGGAGCATGCATCTGGATTTATTTACACTCCTAGAATGGAAGGTTCCCCTAATAATTCTGAAACGGCTTGTATCACTTTTTCTGATGTAGGAAGGTAAATATCTTCAAGCGGTGGAGAAAAAGGGACAGGTGTATGTGGTGCCGTAATCCTCTTGATTGGCGCATCGAGCGTATCAAACCCCTTATCCGCCACCAGTGCGGCAATATCCGTTGCGACACTGCATCTTGGGTTCGCTTCATCGACCACGATCAAACGATTTGTTTTTGCCACAGAGGAGAGAATCGATTCTTCATCCAGTGGTGACAAGCTCCGCGGGTCGACAATCTCAACTTCAATTCCTTTAGCTGTGAGTTTTTCAGCAGCCTCCATCGCGGTGTGAACTTGTTTACCGATGGCAACGATCGTCAAATCCGAGCCTTTCCTTTTCATTTCGGCTTTGCCGATTGGGATTGTATAGTAGCCTTCCGGAACCTCTCCAACCATGTTGTATAGTGTTTTATCTTCAAAAAAGATGACAGGGTCATTATCTTCAATGGCTGAGAGTAAAAGCCCTTTTGCGTCATAGGGGGATGAGGGAACGACGACCTTCAATCCTGGAATGCTGGTGAACAAGGCATAAAGGCTTTGTGAATGCTGAGCTGCAGCCCTGAACCCTGCACCATGCATCGTACGGATCGTCACGGGAACCTGTGCTTTACCGCCAAACATATAGCGGAATTTCGCACCTTGATTCAATACTTCATCCAAACAGCTGCCAATGAAATCGTTGAACATTAACTCGGCTATCGGTCGCAAGCCTGTCGAAGCGGCTGCCATTGCCGCTCCCATATATCCTGCTTCAGCAATGGGTGTGTCAAGAATTCTATCCCGGCCAAATTCTTGAACCAATCCTTTCGTGACACCTAAGACGCCACCCCATGCTTCGTCATCCTGCAAATGATCGACCTCTGCACCGCCGGCTACATCTTCTCCCATAAGGATGACATTCTCGTCTTTTCTCATTGCCATGGCCATTGCTTCATTTATTGCCTGCGACATACTGATTTTTCTACTCATCTCAATTCCTCCTTTTATGGTTTAATAAGATACATAAACATCGTTTAATAAATCTGACGCTTCTGGATATGGGCTCTCTTCACTGAACTTAACTGCTTGTTTAATAGATTCCTCAACGGCATTCTCAAGAGAAATCAGTTCTTTTTCCTTCAGCAGATTCTGATTCAGTAAGTAATTCCTAAATAGGGCAATCGCATCTTTCTCTTGTTTATGTTCCTTTTTTTCTTGTTCCTTTTTATATTTCTGTGCATCTCCCTCGAAATGGCCATAATTACGATAAGTAACGCATTCGATCAATGATGGGCCTTCTCCCCTGCGAGCCCTCTGAACGGCTTCTTCAGCAGCCTTATACACGGCCAATACATCTTTCCCATCCACCCGGACACCCGGGATATTGTAGCTTATCGCCCGATCGGCTATCGTTTTACAGCTAGAAGCATAGTTGAAAGGCGTGGCTTCTCCATACCCATTATTTTCAGCGATGAATATTACGGGCAGCTTCCAGATTGCCGCCAGATTTATCCCTTCATGGAATGTCCCATGATTATTGGCACCATCACCAAAAAAACATACACTAACATGATCGGTCTTTTTATACTTGGCAGTTAATGCTGCACCGCATGCGAGCGGAAAGCCTCCGCCGACTATCCCGTTTGCACCTAACATCCCCTTGTCCAAATCGGCAATATGCATCGAACCGCCTTTTCCTTTGC
>NZ_JBFUIQ010000275.1:0-2331 GCF_056401795.1 Peribacillus sp. P4_D6 | reverse complement strand
CGGGTTTTACATCGAGATTGATGTTGATTTGTTTAATTTCCTGGTATTCGTCCAAGCCGTATTTTCCTAAACTGCGTCCAATCCCGCTCTGTTTGTAACCGCCCCATGGCGCCTCGACATATGTTGGATGATAATCATTTACCCATGTGATGCCTGCCCGTACCTTCTTGATCACACGCAATCCTTTTGCTCCATCGTTCGTGAAGACGCCGCCTGCAAGTCCGTAGTCTGTATCATTTGCCAGTTTAATAGCTTCTTCTTCATCTTTGAACTTTTGAATGACAACGACTGGACCGAAGATCTCCTCTTGTACGATGCGCATATCAGGTGTTACATCTGTGAAAACAGTCGGTGCAATGAAGTACCCTTTGTCAAGACCGTCATCAACAAGACGGTAACCGCCTGCCGCAAGTGTCGCACCTTCCTGTTTGCCGATTTCAATATAGTTCAAAATGCTATTCATTTGCGCTTCGCTGACAATGGCCCCCATGTTGCTGTCTTCTGCAAGTCCAGGTCCAACTTTAATTTTATTTGCACGTTCAACATAGCGTTTTACATATTCATCATAAATACTTTCTTCAACTAGAATTCGGCTGCCTGATGAACAAACTTGGCCGGCACCGAAGAAGATGCCAAATAATCCATAATCGACGGCTGTCTCTAAATCTGCATCTGCAAAAACGATGTTAGGTGATTTACCGCCAAGCTCAAGGGAAATTTTCTTTAAGTTGCCCGCTGCCGCCTTCATGATAGAGCGGCCAACATCCGTACTTCCTGTAAATGAAACAATGTCAACATCGTTGCTTTCCGCGATGGTTTGACCGACAACGGTGCCGCGGCCCATCACCATATTAGCCACACCTTTCGGGATGCCTGCTTCCTCCAGGATTTCGAATAATTTCATTGCTGTTACAGGTGTCACTTCAGCCGGTTTATATACAATGGTGTTTCCTGCCGCAAGCGCCGGTGCGATTTTCCAGACACTCATTAGAAGTGGGAAATTCCAAGGTACAATCAAACCGGCTACACCTACTGGCTCACGAACAACCATCGCTTGCACGGGAGCGGGAACTTGATACGTTTCCCCTTCTGGATGAAGGACCAAACCAGCGTAGTAACGGAAACACGCGGCGGCATCAGCAATATCGAAACCTGCCTCTGCTTTAAGTTTCCCGTTGTCCATTGTTTCAAGAATCGTTAACTCTTCGGCACGTTCATCAATTTTATCAGCGATTTTATATAGGTAGGAAGCACGCTCCTGTGCTGTTAGGCCTGACCAGATTCCACTTTCAAAGGCTGCCTTCGCTACTGAGATTGCCCTTTCTGTATCTTCTTTGGTGGCACGCGGAGCTTTTGCGATGATTTCCTGTGTTGCAGGATTGATTACCGGGATTACTTCATTTGAAGATGAGGTCTGCCACTTACCGTCGATGTAATTTTTAAGCTCTAAAACTGCCGTTTCTAATATTGTCATGTTTCATTCCTCCGGTTTTCATTATTTTTTTATAATCTGTACGGGATTTAATCGTTACAGTTTTAAGACCAGTCTGTCGTCCTTCGCACGTGAGCAGCATGTCAGGATTGATTTCCGTGTTTGACGGTTTTCTTCGCTAAGGAAGAAATCACGGTGATCCACTTCACCTTCTGCAACATCCACCTCACAACTTCCGCACCCGCCTACTTTACAAGAATAAGGTGCATCGATTCCTTCCCTTAAAAGCGCATCAAGCAGTGTTTCACCCTCCTGAACTCGGATGGACCGATCGCTGTCTGTAAGGTCGACTATGAAAGGATCTCGCGCCCCATCATTTTTTGCCGCAAATAATTCGAAGTGGATCGCATGTTCCGGATAACCATAGGAACTGGCAGCTTTTCGATACTCTTGCACCATCTCGATTGGTCCGCAAAAATAGACGTGCGTGCCAATGCGATGATCCATCATCGTCTCGGGCATCATTCTGCGTTTGTTTTCTGCCTGCGAAAAATAAAAGGTGCATTGATCATTGTATTTGGATTTCAGCAGATCATAAAAAGCACATAACTCCGGAGTGCGTGCTGCATAATGGAGTTCGAAGGTTTGCCCTTCGGCGGCCATGTCTTCCATCATTGCCAGAAATGGGGTTATGCCGATTCCAGCTGCATAAAAAGCATGATGCTTAGCTCGAAAGCTGAGAGGGAAGTTATTTTTAGGAAAACTGACTTCCAACCTGGAATCTACCTTTACTTGATCATGCCAGAAAGCCGAACCTCCGCGTGATGCCTCATCACGCCGAATGGATATCGCATATTTATTGCGGTCCCTTGGGTTGCTGATAAGGGAGTACTCTCTCT
>NZ_JBFUIQ010000274.1:0-2382 GCF_056401795.1 Peribacillus sp. P4_D6 | reverse complement strand
ATATTATCCTTCCTCCAAACGAGCTATCCAATCAAGTGGAACTTGAAGGGGAAGTGGCCCTTGTCATTGGAAAGCGCGGAAAAAACATTAAAGAAGAAGATGCGCTTGATTATGTATTCGGCTGCACGATATTTAATGACGTGAMAGCAAGAGATCTTACAAAAAAAGATCCACAGTTTACGCGGGGCAAAGGATTTGATACATTCGGACCTTTGGGACCATGCATCGTTACCGGGGTAGATCCTACAAACTTAAGGATTGTGACCACTTTAAACGGCCGCGTTGTCCAAGACGGAAATACCAATGAAATGTCTCTAAGCATTCCATTTTTAATCAGCTGGCTTTCACAGGTAATGACACTGGAGCCCGGTGACATTTTGGCCACGGGTTCACCATCTGGCAGCTGCCCGATCAAGTCGGGGGATGAAGTCGTTGTTGAAGTCGAGAATATCGGTCGGTTGTGTAATGAGGTTCAGTAGGATGTGCATGGATTGATAATACCAAAAATGAAAATATTCATAAATGTATGAGCCGACTTTTTAAAATGTTACAGGGGACATCGCTATAAAAAGAAAGAAGAGTTTCTTTGTGCGTGCATTCGCATGTGCTGCTAGAGAAACGGCAATATTAAAGAGCTTGGTGTCTATTTATTTGAGATAAATGATAAACCTGATGGTCAATGGCTAAATATAGTTGAGTATTGAATCAATTCCTTAATGAACTAACGGTGCGTTAGCTGAAGATCGGAGCTGTCTTTAAGACAGCTTTTTTTCTTATGCAACTATAGGGGAGGGTTAGTTGCATTAGTACAAAGTTTTATCGTACTGCGCAGTAACCAACTATAATAAAATTAGAATTAAAACTAAAATCAAATTGGTGGTGTGCAGGTTGAATAAAGTCCTTTTACATCTCTCCAGAATATTTTTAGGTTTTATCTTCCTTATTGCAGGTCTAAACGGTTATTTTGTCATTTTTGACTTTGAACCATTTATTGCTACTAGCCCCGAAGCGATGGCATTATTCAAATTTGAATATCTATTAATATTTGAAAAGTTTTTAGAGATTGTTTGTGGAGTTTTACTTTTAAGTAATCGATTTGTCCCATTAGCACTTGCAATATTGGGTCCAATTGTAGCCAACATTTTCTTACTTCATTTGATCCTTGATCATTCGTTACTTGTTTTAGCAGTAATAATTGTAATCATGTATAGTTATTTGTTGTTTTGTTACAGAAAAAGTTTTAAAAGTATTTTGGAGAAAAAGCCTTCTCATTAATACTTCCTTGAATTACACATTTTACGTCAAGTTTGTATCAACTCTACAATAACGCTATTGAACAAACGGGTGCGTTAACTGAAGATCAGAGCTGTCTTTAAGGCAGCTCTTTCTATATGCAACTAACGGGGCAGGTTTTTTGAAGAAGGATTTTGCAATCCTTATGCAGAATAAGGTAATGCTTAAAATCTTAGTACATAAAGGGTGTGTATGAGGATGGATTGTAAGAATGTTACCGGAGAAAATGATACAGGCAAATCACAATTAAATATACTTCTTGAAATAAATGAAATTTGCTTATCACTTAATTTTAACCTGTGGCTACGAGGCGGATGGGCGATAGATTTCCTTCTTGGAAAGATTACTCGTTCACATACTGATATTGATTTAGTTACTTGGTTACATTATCGTGAGCACTTGGAACAGGCTCTTGTTAATGCTGGTTTTCAAATAAAGCCTGTAGGAGAGTTTCAAACCGATTTCCTCAAAAACAATGTCGATGTGAGTTTTGTATTTGTTCGGTATTCTGATAATGGCGATATAGTCGCTAACGGTTTTCCAGATTGGGTATGGAGGAAAGATGCCTTGCCAATGGAACTTTATAATTTAAGAGGTGTATCAATAAATGTTCTAAACCCATACCAATTACTTGAGGAAAAAAGAGTTTACGAACAAGGAACAGGAAGAACACTTCGTCCAAAGGATTTTAAAAGCATAGAAATTATTAAACAGATAATTGATGCAAAAAGTTAGAGGTTAAGTAAAATTCTTATAGAACTGAACTAACGGGCCAGCATTCCTGTAATAACTGAAAATGAGGTTTGAACGAAAAAAGACCTCTTGATAAGATGAATGTGTCCTGAGCTGGCCAGCTAAAAAGGACAAAAACATCTATCGGAGGCCTCACAATGAATTATAACCAAAATCATAAAATCACTCAAATTACTTCTGAAACCTTAATTGTCGGAGTTGACATCGCCAAGCACAATCATGTCGCGAGAGCACAAGATTTTAGAGGATTGGAACTGGGTAAAACGTGTTTCTTTGAAAATACGAAAGCAGGATTTCATTCGTTTCTAGATTGGATTACCCAACTTGTTAAAGAAG
>NZ_JBFUIQ010000273.1:0-2389 GCF_056401795.1 Peribacillus sp. P4_D6 | reverse complement strand
GGACTATATCAATCCCTTCAAACATCTTCTCTGTTATATCTCCAGGCTTTAAAGTTAAAATGGGAGATTGATAGCGGTAATAAAATGTCTTTCCGGAACCATCTTCCCGAATTTCTTTAAAGTTAAGAGATGTTGGATATCCATTTACATAGGCCACATCACTCATGTCCACGCCTTCCCCACGAGCGAAATTATAAATAACTTTACCGAACTCATCCTTGCCTAAACGGCTTATCCATTTTGACCGCAAGCCTAGCCTTGCACAGCCAATCGCAAAATTCAGTTCAGCGCCTCCTACTTTTCGCTCAAAACGGTTAACGAATCTTAAAGGTCCTGTCTCTTCCGGATTTAGCGTGATCATGGCGTCGCCCAGCGTTAAAACACCATATTTTGATGACAATACAGTACCTCCTTCTTGCGAACATTCACAAATGGAAACAAAAACATTTGATCATATCACTTTCATTATGCTTATTAGCTAAATCGATTTAGTAAATTACTAAACCGGTTTGGTAAATCATAAGGAAATTGTAAATGAAAACCCTATCAAAAACAATAGAAAAGTTTGATAATTTGTAATTTTATTTTTATTCGATACTATTTCATATGATATTTCAGCTAAATTTACGATAAATAAACCATATTATGGAAAATGAATAAGAACTGTTTCATCTTTAAATGATTGACTGTTTCAGATTTTTTTCGATCAAATCTTTTACTCTTTGCTATTAATTTGGGAGAAAGTTGTATAATATATCAATTGTTAAATAAGTTTGAAAGGTTGTTTGGAATGAGTTTTTTGAAAATATACATCTTACTTACCGGAATAATGATTACATGGGGGTTAAATGTCTCAGTTATTAAAATTTTAGTTGCGCATACGCAGCCCGTAACGATAACATCTTTGAGAATTTTTACTGCTTCTCTTATCGTCATTATTATCCTTTTCTTCTTTGGACTAATACGCCTTCCTAAAAAAAGTGAACTTTTTTACGTTTTTGGAGGAGCACTTTTGAGTGTCGTTTTTCATCATTATTTTTTAGCTGAGGGATTGACGAAGACTTCCGCCTCGAATGCTGGATTGATTTKGGGCATGGGTCCAATATTGACTGTCATTTTGACCATGATTTTCTTTCGAAAAAAACCTACGTTAATCAAGCTGCTTGGCTTTATATGCGGTTCCCTGGGTGTGAGTTTTACCGTCATGRCAGGAAGCGGAGGACTTCATTCTATTAATCTTGGGGATGTGGATATTTTGCTTTCCATTCTTTCACAGGCATTGAGTTTCATCCTCATTAATAAAGCCTCAAAAACAATGGATCCACGATTATTAACGGGCTACATGATGCTGATCGGGTCTTTTATTCTTTTTGCCATCAGCTTATGGAAGGAACCAGAGGGCTTATCTTCCCTGGCAACCGCACCGCCATCCATCTGGGGAGCTTTCTTTTTCTCCGCTATTTTTGCCACCGCCCTCGGGCACATGAGCTATAATTATGCCATTGGTAAGGTAGGCGCAGCCGAATCATCGATATTTCTTAACTTAAACACCTTATTCTCTTTGTTAGGGGCAGCATATTTCCTTAATGAAGCCCTTGTGCCTGCACATTTCATCGGACTTATCTTCATTGTTTCAGGAGTATTGCTTGGCTCTGGTGCAATTGAAATATGGATTCTCCAAAAGAAAAATAAACGTTTATCTGCCTAACGGCCGGAGCAGAACCTAGATTTCTTGATTTGTAACATATTAACAGACCCTACGACACTACCATTCAAATGGCAGTGTCATGGGGTCTTATTTTTATTGTCCATCCCTTCTTCCAACTACAAATAATTGCAGAATAATAATTGGAGATTCATATCTGTTACAATATACCCAGAAATTTGCTTGGACATGTCCATTGAAGTGTTCCCACTAAGCCAAGCCTTTTTGTCAGTTGTGGCCCTTTTCTTTCTGAGGAACCAAGCTTGGTTTGATGAACTTATATAAAAAAGACTGACTATTTTTTTAGACAGTCAAATATCATGCTTATAAAATTAATCAATTAGCCCAGAGCGCAAACAAACCTTCTGTTACACCCAATTTGTATATATAATAAAGTCCGAATGCAAAACTTATAGCTCCCGCCATTTTGATGAAGATTCGGTTTAAAACGATGTCCTTCCCATTCAAAGCAAACGGTATGCCTAGAATGGTAGTAAAGCACAGCATGCCAATAATTGTCCCTGCGCCAAATATAATGATATAGATAGATCCTTCGCCAATACCGGTTACGGTCGACATCGTTAGAATGACCATTGCGGCACTGCCAGCGAGACCATGGACGAAACCAATTAAAGCAGACACCAAATAAGGACGAAATCTATCTTTCTCGTTCTTAATATCAGG
>NZ_JBFUIQ010000272.1:0-2390 GCF_056401795.1 Peribacillus sp. P4_D6 | reverse complement strand
GCTTTCTGGCTGTGAATCATTAGCGGTCTTAGATCCTAAAGGACCTCAAGCCCAAACGCAGGCCAATGTGATTTGGCTATCAATTGCGATCATGGCGGTTATTGTTATAGTTGTTTGTGCTATTTTAGTCTTTGTGTTAACGAAATACCGTGACTCTAAACTACCTAAAGATTATGAACCACCCTACATTGAAGGGAATCATGTTGTTGAAACGATTATTGTTGGGGTCCCAATTTTAATCGTCATTTTCTTTTCCGTTGTTTCTGTAATTTCCAACAATAAAGTGGAAGCCACTCCGGAAGGGTACAAGGGTCAAGATCCATTAGTTATTTACGCTTCGTCATCAGACTGGAAGTGGCATTTTAGTTATCCAGAAAACGATATCGAGACAGTTAACTACTTGTATATTCCAACAAATCGACCACTTGAATTTAAACTTTATTCATTCGGGCCTATCACGAGTTTCTGGATTCCACAACTTGGCGGTCAAAAATATGCCATGTCTAACATGGTGACCACATTACACTTAGCAGCGGACGAATCAGGGGAAATGATGGGACGAAATGCAAACTTTAGTGGGAAAGGATTCGCTGAAAATATGTTCCACGTCGAAGCGATGTCTCAAGATAAGTTTGATGAATGGGTAAAGGAAGTTAAAGAAACTGCGAAACCCATTACTGAAGTAAGATTTAATGAATTATTAAAACCGGGTCATGAAGGACAGTTAACGTTTACTGGAACTCATTTAGACTTCTCACCAGCTCCAGAAGGTGAAAATGCTGGACATCATCATGGCTCAAGTGACTCTAACGCGAATTCAAAAGGCGAACATATGGAACATGATCATAAGTCAAGTAATAGTAAAGAAAAATCAGTACACAATCATGAATAATTTCTTAGTCTATCTCGAGAAAAATATTTTCAGAAAGGAAACACAAAAGTATGGGTTTTTTCTCTAGATTTCTTATACCTAATCCTAGTCCCGTMATTTACTCATCAATGGTGGCCATTGGTGTTACTGTTCTCTTGATCATTGTTGGTTTAACCCACTTTAAAAAATGGTTTTTTTTATGGAGTGGCTGGCTAACAACCGTCGATCATAAAAGAATAGGTATTATGTATCTAATATCTGCTTTGCTAATGCTATTTCGTGGTGGGGTAGATGCTGTGATGATGCGTGCGCAACTTGCCGTACCGGATAACAAATTATTAGATTCACAGCACTATAATGAAATTTTTTCAACACATGGGGTTGTGATGATTCTCTTTATGGCGATGCCGTACATTATGGCCTTAATGAATTTCGTAGTGCCATTACAAATTGGAGCCCGAGATGTAGCATTCCCACGTCTAAATGCCGTAAGTTTCTGGTTATTTTTTATGGGTGCGATGCTATTCAACATCTCTTTTGTAATTGGTGGTTCGCCTGATGCAGGGTGGACATCTTATTTCCCGCTTGCAGGTAATGAATTTAGCCCGCATGTTGGAACGAATTATTATATGATTGGTATTCAGATAGCCGGAATAGGTACATTAATGACGGGGATTAACTTTTTGACGACTATTCTTAAAATGAGAGCACCCGGTATGACATTAATGAAAATGCCAATGTTTACATGGTCTGCTTTAGTCACAAGCGTTATTATCATTTTCGCATTCCCTGTATTAACAGTGGCGCTGATCATGGGAACAATGGATCGACTATTCGCAACCAAGTTTTTCACAATGACTGATGGCGGTATGGATATGCTTTGGGCTAACCTGTTCTGGGTTTGGGGACATCCTGAAGTTTATATCTTAATTTTGCCTGCATTTGGTCTTTTTAGTGAGATTATCCCAACCTTTTCACGACGTAACCTATATGGATATCGATCAATGGTTGCTTCAATGGTATTTATCTCTATATATTCATTCTTCGTTTGGACGCACCATTTCTTTACAATGGGGCAAGCAGCATATGTTAATAGTATTTTCTCGATTACAACGATGGTAATCGCTATCCCGACTGGAATCAAGATCTTTAACTGGTTGTTCACGATGTGGAAAGGCAGAATCAGATTTACCGTACCTATGCTTTATTCAATAGGTTTCATACCTCTTTTCACAATCGGTGGAGTTACCGGGGTTATGCTTGCGATGTCAGCGGCGGATTATCAATACCATAATACAATGTTTTTAGTAGCTCACTTCCATAATGTCATTATTCCGGGTGTAGTATTTGCTGTGCTTGGTGCCGGAACTTACTACTGGCCGAAAATGTTTGGTTTCATGTTGAATGAAAGGATTGGGAAATGGGCGTTCTGGTTTCTAACCATTGGTTTTTGCTTAGCATTCTTCCCTATGTATATTACGGGTTTAGATGGTCAAGCACGTCGTATGTACACATACTC
>NZ_JBFUIQ010000271.1:0-2410 GCF_056401795.1 Peribacillus sp. P4_D6 | reverse complement strand
GGCTTTAAGGAATACAGTTGTTTTTTTAATGAAAAGAAATCAGGCAATTTACCCTGACACATTTAAGACATATAATGATTTGATYATGAATTTGAAGGAGAAGATGTAATGACTGAACGTGAACTTCTTGTAATTGCAGCAAAAGCGGCGGATGATAAAAGAGCGGAGGATATCGTGGCATTGAACATGCAAGGTATTTCCCTTGTAGCGGATTACTTTTTKATCTGCCACGGTAATTCTGAAAAACAAGTACAAGCAATAGCTCGTGAAATGAAGAGCAAAGCTGATGAATCCGGAATCAATGTAAAGCGTCTTGAAGGTTTTGACGAGGCGAAATGGGTGCTTGTGGATCTTGGCGATGTAGTGGCCCACATTTTCCATAAAGATGAAAGAAACTATTATAACCTTGAACGTCTATGGGGAGATGCACCTTTTGAAGATCTAGAGAGTGAACTGACTTCTTCATGACTTACGAACGCTTTGCCTATGTATACGATGAATTGATGAAGGACGCACCTTATGAAAAATGGCTGATGATCCTTACGGCGAAGCTGGAACAGTATGGAATTGGTGGAAGGAAAGTCCTGGATTTGGCATGTGGAACCGGGGAAATGACCGTTGAATTGGCGCAGCACGGATTCGAAGTCACCGGCGTGGATTTATCTGATGAAATGCTTCTTGTAGCTAATGAAAAAGCGGTTAAGCTTGGATTATCGATTCCGCTTTTCCAGCAGAATATGGCAGAACTCGAAGGACTTGGCCAATTTGATTGTGTCACGATTTTTTGTGATTCGCTGAACTACCTTCGTGACGAAGAGGATATCGTCAAGACGTTCAGCCGGGTTCATGAGCATTTGAAGGATGGCGGATTATTCATGTTTGATATCCATTCCCTTTATAAAATGGAAGAAATCTTTAGTGATCATACGTTTGCTGTCAATGGTGAAGAAGTATCCTATATATGGGATTGCTTCCCGGGTGAAGAACCTTACAGTGTGGAACATGATTTAAGTTTTTTCGTAAGGGATGATGAAAGCGGTCTTTATGACCGTTTTGATGAGTTGCATTATCAACGGACCTATCCGGTTGAACAATATAAAAAGTGGCTGGAGCAAGCAGGTTTCACGGTTTCAGAAATTCTGGCGGATCTTGAAGAAGCACCGCTTGTAACGGAAACCGAAAGAATCTTGTTTGTAGCCAGTAAATGATAAAGAGGTCAAGATCTCCGTTCGTACAAGGACGATTGGAGGTCTGACCTCTTCTTTTTTTTTACTTTTAGAAGGAATTCAGATCTTGATTACGAATATTAATAAGGATGGCCGAACTGTTTTTCAACTTCGTGAAGATCCTCTGCAAACTTTTCATGTGTCGCCTGAAAAAGATGATGGAACATTTCCCCGGTTTCAGCTTCTAAAACCTTGATCCCCTCACCTGTTATTCCACCTTTTACACAAACCTTTTCCTGTAAGGTCGGCAATGTATAAACCCCTTTACCGAGCAATTCCCCTAAGCCAACCAGCATATTCTCAGTCAAAGTCGTAGCCGTTTCTTTATCTATCTTCGTCGTTTGGCAAGCCGCGTCAATGAAAGCTTGAGCTAAATAGCTGAAGAAGGCAGGGCCGCAGCTGACAATATCGGAAGCTACCCGTGTGATATCATTTTCAATGATGACCGGTGCCGATATGGCGGAGGCCAAATCAAATAAAGCTGACACTTTCTCCTTACTGCAGCTCTCGCTGAAACTCAGTAACGATACGCCTGAACCCACACGGTTCGTTATGCTCGGGATAAAGCGGGCACAGGGTGCATTCACTGCCGATTCGAGCTGGGAGACGGAAACCGGGCTTGTGATGGAAATAACCAGCTGATCCCTTTTTATATGCTGTTTGATGCCTTGTAATAGGCTGTTAATTTGCAATGGTTTTACACAGAGAAAGATAAAGTCCGCTTGTTCGACGATTTCGGTTGCGCTTTCCGCAACCTTGATACCCGGATGTTTCTCTTTCAGCACCAATGCTTTGGAAAGTGTGCGATTTGTAATGATTAAATCTGCCGGATTCAATATTTTTGCCTCCAGCCATGCCTCGATTAAAATGGTACCCATATTTCCGGTTCCGATAACACCGATTTTCTTCAATTCCGATCAACTCCTCTCACTTAAAGCGATTGATTCTCCTAAAAACACTATGTATTTTTAATCTGTCCTATGACAATGTATCGTGCGAAATCCAATAAGGAGGTAAAGAAATGGAAGGGATTTTAAAAAGGAAAATGACGATGATTACCGTTGCCGTGGCATTTGTGGCAGGGGGCATTTACTTTTTTTCTCAACAAGGGGAGGATCCGGCTGAAACGGAAGATATATTTTCGATTACTGCAAAAGAAGCTGAAATGGAACAAAGTATAAATG
>NZ_JBFUIQ010000270.1:0-2429 GCF_056401795.1 Peribacillus sp. P4_D6 | reverse complement strand
TCTCAGGTCGGCTACGCATCGTCGCCTTGGTGAGCCATTACCTCACCAACTAGCTAATGCGCCGCGGGCCCATCTATAAGTGACAGCGTAAACCGTCTTTCCATCTTCTCTCATGCGAGAAAAGAACGTATCCGGTATTAGCTCCGGTTTCCCGAAGTTATCCCAGTCTTATAGGCAGGTTGCCCACGTGTTACTCACCCGTCCGCCGCTAATCTCAGGGAGCAAGCTCCCGTTGATTCGCTCGACTTGCATGTATTAGGCACGCCGCCAGCGTTCGTCCTGAGCCAGGATCAAACTCTCCGAAGAAATGTTTGACTTGCTCATTTGCTTTTTTGATAGTGTGTGCTCACTTAAAATTTAACGTTGGCGCTTTGTTTTGTTCAGTTTTCAAAGAGCAATTTCGATGTCGTTTCTCTCAGAAGCGACCTCTATAATGTAACACATTCTGTCACGTTTCGTCAACAACTTTTTTAAAATCTTTTTTAACAACTTGTTAGCTGTTTAAGTTGCTGTCTTAGCGACAAGAAATAATATACCATGTACTAAAAATGTTTGCAATACGTTTTTTAAAACTTTTTTCAAAAAAAAACATTTTCACCTATTTCCTTCTATATATTCTTTACATCATCACACCCCTCCCCTACATCCGGGCCATGCCCATGTTTTATGAATAAACGAAGCATATTTCCAAAGAAACACAAATAGTCATATATAGATATCTTTTTTCCATGAGGTGAAGCAATGAATCTGCCATTAATCGGATTACTCATTTCCTACAGTATGGCCCTTTACTTATTCAGTACCGCTTTTTATGAAGCCATCAAGTTCAGCAGAGAAAAAGGCAAGGTGAATGGTACGACGTTTTTATTCAGCTTTACTTTCGCTTTGATTTTCACACGGATCACCTATTTGTTTCACCCATATTAGATAAAAGCAGTAAGTCGGGAGACTTACTGCTTTTATACGGAGACTTGCGCCTCTTTATGTTCCTTGCTTTTCTTTTCATCCTTTAAGAACATCATCAAACCACCCAATATGATGGTACCTCCAAGGACCTGCGTCCAGAGTATCGGTTCATCTAATATGAAGTAAGCCAGAATTGTCGCTCCCACCGGTTCAAGCAATATTCCCATCGAAAGCGTCGATGTGCTTAACCATTTTAGTGACCAATTGAATAAAGAATGTCCTAATAAAGTCGGGAAAATGGCAAGCAAAACGAAATAGATCCAATCGGAAGCAGGATAAGGCGCCAATGCCTCTCCCTTGAAGATCACATAAAAAAACAAGGCGACCGCGCTGATTGCATACACGACAAATGTATATGTTATAGAAGAGATGCGTTTTCGGACATTTTGACCAAACAGTAAATATCCGGTTACGAGCGCACATGCGACAAGCGAAAGAATATCTCCCCAAAGCGCCATGCCGCTGATTCTCAAATCACCCCAGCTAATGACAAGGCTGCCTGCTATCGCAATGATGCCGCTCAATATTGCCTTCACTGAAAATCTTTCTTTAAAAAACAGGTAGGCTCCGGCAAAAGCGAATAAAGGCTGGAGGGTTACAAGGACGGTTGAACTTGCGACCGATGTGTAATTAAGCGATTCAAACCATAAGATAAAATGAAAAGCCAAAAACACTCCTGCCGCAATCGAATACAGCCAATCCTTTTTTTCAATGAATTTAAGTTCATGACGGTATTTCACCATGAAAACCGGCAACATAAGAAGGACGGTAAATAATAAACGGTAAAAGGCGATAACACCCGATGGAGCGGTCGCCAATTTAACAAGGATGGCCGAAAACGATACGGATRCCACGCCGATTGCCAACGCTACATAGGGATTCACTTTTGGCATTTGCACTTAGATTCCTCCTTTCAACGGAATTACGTTACATAGAACTCTATTCTACTATGTTAAAATTATTAGGGTAGTTTTTTTTGAAAAACGGGTATATGGCAACAGACGATTTTATTCTTCGATAATAATTCGGAAGTGGTGAAACAAAATGGAATGGACATTCGACCCTCAATCGGAACTGCAAATCCTAATCAAATTGGGGATTTCAGCTCTACTTGGACTAATTATCGGCCTAGAGCGAGAAATGAAACGAAAACCCGTTGGATTAAAAACAAGCCTGGTCATTTCAATCGTCAGCTGTTTATTAACGATCGTTTCCATGGAATCCGCTTATAAATTCCCGGGTAGCGAAGACGTTAATATCACAATGGACCCCTTGCGTCTTGCGGCCCAGATCGTTTCCGGCGTCGGTTTTATAGGTGCTGGCGTCATTCTCCGGCGTGACAACAACAGCATATCCGGTTTAACGACAGCTGCCATCATCTGGGGAGCGGCGGGAATAGGGAGTGCCGTTGGAGCTGGTTTTTTTCTCGAGGCCATAGCCGGCGTCATCTTATTGATCATTAG
>NZ_JBFUIQ010000269.1:0-2468 GCF_056401795.1 Peribacillus sp. P4_D6 | reverse complement strand
GATCAACGGATTCTTCATCCCTAATCGCGTAACCTCAWCAGTCAGCTGCWGTAAAGAATCTGCTCCTGTCACCAATTTGTTAGCCATAGAAAATATAGAAATATTCATGGTTATCTCCCCTTTCATGTTTTTACTAATGCAGGAATCATGCCAAAGTTTGAAAACGCTTAATTTATAAGGGAGATACCCTTTTTTTCATGTGTTACCGGATCAATAATGAGTAGAAATCAAATCAAAAAAACTAATTCGATTCGTTTTCTAATCGCATGTGAAATTTTTTCATTTTTTGCACCAAAGCGCTTTGACTGATATCCAAAGAGATGGCAGCGGCCCTTGTAGTCCCATACTTCTTCATCGCATTCAATATCAGGGAACGCTCCAGCTCGGAAACGGCTTCCTTCAAAGAATGTGTTGTCGTTTTTTTTGATAAGACCGGCTGGATGAAAGATGGTAAATTAGACAAATCAATCGTATCATCATATGTCGTGACGACCAGCCGCTCTGCAAGACTCGCAAGCTCACGTATATTGCCAGGCCACGAATAGTTCGTCAGCCATTCATAGCATTCCGGTGTCATCTTTTTCTTCTCTTTATATTTTTCATTAAATTTTTTCAAATACATTTCTAAAAGCGGGATCGTTTCTTCCTTTCTCTGGCGTAAAGGCGGGACTTCAAAGGAAACGATATTAAGCCGGTAATAAAGATCTTCGCGGAAGGATCCTTCTTGCACGAGGGAGGCCAGATCACGATGGGTGGCTGTAATTAACCTGACATCCACTTCTTTCATTTCGGTAGAACCCACTCTCATAAACTTGTTTTCTTCTACCACTTTCAAAAGTTTCACCTGTAACTCTAAAGGTAAATCCCCAATTTCGTCCAAAAATAACGTGCCACCATTCACTTTTTCAAAAATCCCCATTTTTCCATTCTTAAGGGATCCGGTAAATGCCCCTGGTTCATATCCAAAAAGTTCAGATTCTACCAAGTTCGCTGGAATGGCTCCGCAATTTAATTCAAGGAATATTTTTTCCTTCCTGGAGCTTTTGGCATGTATGTACTTGGCGATTAAACTCTTCCCTACTCCTGTTTCCCCCTGCAACAAGATCTTCGCATCCGTTTTAGCCACTTTATCAGCCAGTTTGAATAAAGGAGTTGTAGAAGGACCAATGATGATTTCCTGTAAATTCACCTGTTCCGAGCCAGGCAATAATTGGGAAATAGGTTGGAAAGATAACTTTTGGCTGTCAATCGTATACTTCATCCGGATTAATTCAGTAATATCCCTGACACTATTTATGACAAATATGACTTCATTCTGTGGCGATAGAATAGGTGTGGCCGATACGATAATCTTTCTTCCATTTCGAATTCTTTGTGTTAAAGTAACTTGATTCTTCGTTCGAATGGAATCCAATGAAGCTGAAACGGATATCATACCTTGCTCAATTAAATAACTCATCGGTTTTCCGATGATTTCCTCTTCTCTTATTCCAGTAATACGTTGATAGGCTTGATTGATAAATAATGTCGTTCCATCACCATCCGTGATATACACTCCATCATACAGAGCATTAAAAACAACCCTGCATAAATCACTCTCAAAGAATGCTTGAAATTGATCATATGGTATTGAGTAATTCCGTAAATTTTGCAGCGGTGCATTAACCGTAATGAAATGAGAAATGGGCTTCGTCAAATCACTCTGCTGCACTGCCGCTGATAACGCCTCTATTGTCAAAAATCCGATGAAATCCTCTGAATCATCCAAAACTTCCACTTCAGTGCTTCCTATCGGGAAACAAGATATTGCTTCCTCCACTGTCATATCCGAATAAAACTTAGTCATCAATATCCACTCCCTGGCTGGTCTTTACTATTTGATAGAACGCTTCCTCCTTGATTGAAGACTTTTTGAAGGTCCTGTCGGCTTCCAAGTCTATTCAATTAAAGAAGACAATGAACTTATTAAATTATATTGTGTGAGCATTATGTAATGTTTTTTCCTTTTTCTTTTTAATGATACTATGTACGACAATCAACGACACCAAGAATTAAATGCTGCACCGGTAAAACGATTCAATCTCATTGCCCTATTTCTGATTAAAACGATAAATAGCAATGGTATGTTTCTTTTATCATATCAATGGTGTTTTTTATGCTCAAATCCATTTTCACTCATCACAGGAAATCTTGTCCTTTTGTTGCATAATAAAAATGCCTGCGAAATGGCTCATACCTTAAGATTGTTTAATTTCAGATACTTTAAGGGTTAAGAACTATTTGTTAAGTGTTTAAAAAGTTTCTCGACAGTTTGAAAAAACCTAATCCGTATTTGGATTAGGTTTCAGACTGTAGACAAACTCGATGAAAACTCAGTTTGCATTGAAAAAAGTTGCAGCTGATTTCAGAGATCCGCTCCCTTTCCGCCGACTGTCTGCCAAGCCTCCTCAGCGCAAGCGCCTGTGGGG
>NZ_JBFUIQ010000268.1:0-2505 GCF_056401795.1 Peribacillus sp. P4_D6 | reverse complement strand
GATCAAGGGAAGTCATCGAAGACGGTGGCGCGTCATATAGCTTCCATTCGGTCTTTTCATCAATTTCTTCTAAGGGAAAGAGTAACAAATCAGGATCCGTCCATACATATAGAAACGCCAAAACCGGAACGAAGCCTTCCAAAGGTATTAAGCATGGAAGAGGTTGAAGCACTATTGGAAGCCCCGAAGAAAATGGATGAATTCGGCTTACGCGATAAGGCAATGCTCGAACTGATGTATGCGACGGGTATGCGTGTCAGTGAGTTGATATCCATGGATGTGAGTGATGTCCATGCATCGATGGGTTTTGTCCGTTGTGTAGGGAAAGGAAATAAAGAGAGGATCATTCCGATTGGACAAACTGCATTGGGTGCGATTGAACATTATTTGGAAAGTTCCCGGGGGAAAATGGCCAGCCCCAAGCACAGGACAGATTCACTTTTTTTGAATCATCATGGAAACAGGCTGACAAGGCAGGGATTTTGGAAGATTCTAAAAAAACTTGTAAAATCGGCACAAATTGAAAAAGAAATTACACCACATACACTGAGACATTCTTTCGCGACACATCTATTGATGAATGGGGCTGATTTACGTGCCGTCCAAGAAATGCTTGGTCATGCGGATATTTCGACAACTCAAATTTATACACATATTACGAACGTACGGATCAAGGATGTCTATTCGAAATTCCATCCGCGAGCTTAAAGGATTAATAGAATGATAGAAAGGTTGTGAATTTAACTGCAAGGCAGTTGAAGGAGCAGCCTTTTCTATGTCGGCAAGACGGCTATATGGGATGCTGATGATTCTAACGCACATCTTATGGCACTTTGTTTCATTCCGAAATATATTATTTGTCTCCATCATGGTAATCGTTTACAATGTAGAGAGGTCAGACTTCTGACGTTCTTGCGATTTCATTTAAATGAAGAGTAACTGAGCAGAATAAGGGTATTATAGAGAGTATAAAAAGTGATTTACTATTTTAGGAGGAATGACTCATGAAAGGGAATTCAGCATTTAAACGAATATTTGTAATAGTTATGGATTCAGTTGGGATTGGCGAAGCACCTGATGCAGATTTATTCGGCGATAAAGGTGCGGATACACTCGGCCATATCGCAGAAAAAATGAATGGATTGAACATGCCGACTCTCGCAAAATTGGGTTTAGGCAATATCCGTGAAATCAAGGGAATTGAAAAAGCTCAGCAACCTCTCGCATACTATACGAAAATGAAGGAAGCCTCTACAGGAAAAGATACGATGACTGGACATTGGGAAATCATGGGGTTGAATATATCGACTCCATTCCGTGTATTTCCAGATGGTTTCCCGGAATTATTAGTCAATGAACTCGAGGCGAAAATGGGTCGGGGAATTATTGGGAATGTCCCGGCAAGCGGCACGGAAATCATTGAGAGACTTGGCGAGGAACATATGAAAACGGGTGCGCTGATTGTATATACATCAGCTGATTCCGTATTACAGATTGCTGCACATGAAGATATCGTCCCGATAGACGAATTATACAAGATTTGTGAAATTGCCCGTGAAGTGACAATGGCTGATGAGTTCAAGGTTGGACGCGTTATTGCCAGACCGTTCACTGGTGAACCAGGCAACTTCAAAAGAACGCCTAACCGTCATGATTATGCATTGAAACCGTTCGACCGGACAGTAATGGATGAATTGAAAGATTCTGGATATGATGTCCTTGCAATAGGGAAGATTTCGGATATCTTTGATGGGGAAGGTGTCACTGAATCATTAAGGACCGTATCCAATATGGATGGAATGGATAAATTAATCCAAACGGTAGAACAGGATTTCAAAGGGTTAAGTTTCCTTAATCTAGTCGACTTCGATGCTTTATACGGTCACCGCCGCGACCCAGAGGGATACGGAAAGGCATTGGAAGAATTCGATGCCCGGATGTCTGAAGTCCTTGATAAACTGAAAGAGGATGATTTATTGATCATCACTGCCGATCACGGGAATGATCCGGTCCATGAAGGAACTGATCACACACGTGAATATGTACCATTGTTAGTCTATTCCAAACGATTTACAGAAGGTGCCGAACTCCCGATAAGAGATACATTTGCAGATATTGGGGCGACGGTCGCTGCTAATTTTGATGTGAAAATGCCTGCCTTCGGAAAAAATATATTGGGCGATCTAAATTTAGGGGAGAATAAATAGATGTTTAATAAAATAGAGACTGCTGCGTCATTCATAAAAAGTAAAATTGAAGGCTCACCGGAGATAGGACTGATTCTTGGTTCCGGACTTGGAGTATTGGCGGATGAAATTGAAAATCCGATAACGATTCCTTACCACGAAATCCCGGAATTCCCGGTATCGACTGTTGAAGGACACGCTGGACAGCTTGTCATTGGACAATTAAGTGGCAAAAAGGTTGTCGCGATGCAAGGACGTTTCCACTTTTATGAGGGTTACTCCATGGAGAAGGTCACTTTCCCTCTCCATGGAGTAACCC
>NZ_JBFUIQ010000267.1:0-2510 GCF_056401795.1 Peribacillus sp. P4_D6 | reverse complement strand
GTCAGGGATATCCCCATTGATCGTCAAGAGCGTATCTGGTGCCACTTGGTCACGAAGTTTCTTAATCTCCGGGATTAGTTCCCAATGAGCATCTACTTTACTCATTTCATTTCTTGTACGCAAATGAATGGAAAGATTAACAATGTCCTGTTTCAGTATGTGTGTTAGCCAGTCGTGCCATTCGTCTACATCCGTGTAACCAAGCCTTGTCTTTACACTTACAGGCAATCCTCCAGCTTTTGCTGCTTGTATTAATTCTGCTGCAACTTCTGGACGACGGATAAGGCCACTTCCCTTCCCATTCTGTGTCACATTAGGTACAGGACAGCCCATATTGATATCCACACCCCGAAAGCCCATTTCCGCCATACCTATGCTCATTTGCCGAAAGTATTCAGGCTTATCTCCCCATATATGGGCTACAATTGGTTGTTCGTCCTCTGTAAAAGTCAAACGCCCACGCACACTGCGGATGCCCTCTGGGTGACAATAACTCTCCGTGTTTGTAAACTCTGTAAAAAACACATCAGGTCTGGCTGCTTCACTCACTACATGGCGAAAAACTACATCCGTCACATCTTCCATTGGTGCCAGTATAAAAAAAGGTCGTGGTAGATCACGCCAAAAATTATCTATCATATTAAAATTCCAATCCTTTCATGGGTTACCAGGCTAACCCCTTATCCCAAAATTAAAAAGCAGAATGTCCCTGCTTCCTTTACACTTATACCATGCTTAAGCACTTTTTATCAAACTGCAGAAATGTTTTTTTTCACGAAACCATTCCTACTTCCATGTTCCCCCTCCTAGTTTAGAGACGCAAATGCTCGAAATGGTTTTTAATACACGCAAGTACATAATTTCTTGGGGGCAAAGCCAACATATAAGGAAAGAAATTGAAATGGTCGAGGAGGGAATAATTTGAAGGCATCTGATTTGTTTGTAAGATGTTTAGAGAATGAAGGGGTACAATATATTTTTGGGATACCTGGTGAGGAAAATACGGATCTTATTGATTCTCTAATAAGCTCTGATATTGAATTTATCTTGGTTCATCATGAACAAGCTGCAGCTTTTATGGCAGACATCTATGGCCGGTTAACTGGAAAGCCAGGCGTCTGCTTGGGCACATTGGGACCAGGTGCAACCAATTTATTGACAGGGATAGGAAGTGCTTATCTGGATTATTCCCCTGTTGTCGCGATTACAGGTCAGGCGGGCCTTGATCGCATTCATAAAGAGTCGCATCAATATGTGGACATTATTGGCGTTTTCGAGGAAGTAACGAAATGGAATCAACAAATTAAGGTGCCRCATACGATTCCGGAAATTATCCGTAAAGCATTTAAAACGGCTGTCATTGAAAAGCCGGGAGCTGTTCATATAGAACTTCCGGAAGATGTGGCGATGATGGATACAGAAGGGGAACCTCTTCCGGTTACACCAATGCCTAGATCCCGCCCAGCCGAGGAAGAAATCAAAAAAGCCTTCGAATTAATAAATCGTGCTAAAAAGCCTATCATTCTAGCTGGTAATGGCGTGATCCGCGATGGAGCTTCTGAGGTTTTGCGGAAATTTGCAGAAGAGAAGCAAATTCCCGTTGTGAATTCATTCATGGCCAAAGGAGTTTTACCTTCCGACAATCCATTGTCCCTTTTTACAGTAGGGATGCAAGCAAGGGATTATGTTCTATGCGGATTTGATTTGGCCGATCTTATTATMACCGTCGGGTATGATTTCGTCGAGTATTTGCCAAAGTATTGGAACGATGAGGCAATGAATCCGATTGTTCATATTGATGCTCGACCTGCCGAGATTGATGCTTATTACCCCGTTCAAGCAGAATTGGTCGGGAACGTTACGGAGGCACTTGAAGCCTTGACGACTGGTGTAGCAAAAAAAGAACTTTGGCCAGAGGTGAAAAGGTTAAGGTCCCAAATCATTGAAAAATTTCATTCTTCGGATGATGTATCAGGAAGCCCTATCATCCCTCAGCGAATCATTGCCGATTTGAAAAGGGCGGAAAAGGGTAATGCCATTGTCATTTCGGATGTGGGTGCACATAAATTATGGATTGCCCGAATGTATCAGCCGGAAATCCCAAACCACACGATCATTTCTAATGGCTTTGCATCGATGGGAATTGCCATTCCCGGCGCAATTGCAGCCAAATTGGCAATGCCTGATAAACCTGTCATTGCGGTTACAGGGGATGGTGGCTTCCTGATGAATGGAGTTGAATTGGCAACGGCAAAACGTCTAGGTCTTGCCTTCGTGATAGTCATTTTCCATGATTCTAAATACGGCCTAATTGAGTGGAAACAATTGAATAAATTTGATCGTACGAATGCCATTGAATTTACAGATCCAGACTTTTTAGGGTTCGCAAAAAGTTTTGGGGTTAAAGGTGTGAAAGTAACCCACTCCGATGAATTGCTACCTGCATTAGAAGAAGCGCTTTCGAGTCAGGAAATTGTCTTGATTGATGTGGATGTCGATTATTCGGAAAA
>NZ_JBFUIQ010000266.1:0-2518 GCF_056401795.1 Peribacillus sp. P4_D6 | reverse complement strand
GATGACCGGGTTGTTCAATCACGTTACCATGACCAGGAAAGAGGAGATTCACCTGTAATGCTGAACATCGTTTTAATGAATCGATATGATCTACAAGAGTCAGCATTCTATTACCGTTTTCATCAGGTTCGATCAAGGCATTGCTTGAGATATGTTCAATCAATAAATCACCGGCAAGAAGCCGTTTCCCTTCTCGGTCAAGGAAAGCAATTTGATCCGGGGCATGCCCGGGAAATTCGAGCACTTCAAAATTCAGCCAGTGTTTTTCCGTGATTGCGATGATGTCACCATTCAGTTTTTGATCTTTATTATTATCGACCGCGTTGAATAGGTAAGCCACTTGTTTATCTCCAAGTTCACCACAGCCCATCTCAAGGTATAGCTGTTTATAAAATTCAATTCTCATACTTAAGAAATCAGGGTCCCTTTTTAAACGGGGAATGGATTTAGAATGGGCATAAACGGGAATCGGATGGAGTTCGGTAATCCGGTTGACCAAACCAACATGGTCTCCATGGTGATGGGTCAACAAAATTTCCGTGATGTCCCCAACTGTAAATCCATTTTCTTTTAATGTTTGCTGCAGTGCATTCCAGCAAACATCATCATTCATACCTGCATCGACTAATGTTAAAGATTCATCCTGTTTAACTAAATAAAAGTTTATACTTTTTAAAGATAAAGCGCTTGGAGCTATAATTGGATAAATTTTAAATGTTGTATTCGTTTTCATGAACGTCCCATATCCTCCTAAATCGAGATAAACTTTATCTGGAAAATTGCGATATTACTAATGACCGAATAGATGTAAAGGGTTATTATTCCATGATTGGTTGAATGAATTGAAACTGTCAAGCGGAAGCTTCCAGGCAATCAAGAAATTTAATAGTAAGATTGATTGGAAATGGATGGTCTATTTATCTAGTTTATTTTAAAATTGAATAAACAAGCTAGTCATTTAGCCAATATTCTTTAAATTTAATTATTGTAATGAAAACTGAATGTGTTCCATGGAACGAAACGGTATAGGAGGTTATGGTTTGAAGCCAAAAATTTATATTACAAGGAAATTGCCAGAACAAATCATCGAAGGTCTTAGTCGGAATTATGATGTCAGGATGTGGGATCAAGAGGATATACCGGTCCCTAGAAAAGTCCTTGTAGAAGAAATGAAAGAAGTCGAGGGGCTGCTTTGCTTATTGACGGAACAAATCGATGAGTCACTGATTGAACAGGCACCCAATCTGAAAATCATCGCGAATATGGCAGTGGGCCATAATAATATTGACGTTCAAAGTGCAACAAAACGGGGCATCATGGTAACGAACACACCGGGGGTTTTAACGGAAACGACAGCTGATTTAACCTTCGGCTTACTGCTTGCAACGGCAAGGAGGATGATGGAGGCAGAGGATTATTTAAGGAGTGGAAAGTGGGAAACATGGTCGCCGATGCAGCTGACAGGACAAGATGTACACGGTGCAACGCTGGGTATCATCGGGTTAGGCAGAATTGGGGAAGCCCTTGCAAAAAGAGCTAAGGGATTTGATATGAACTTAGTTTATTTTAATCGAAGCCGTAAATATGAACAGGAAAAAGAGTTAGGAATCGAATATCAGCCCCTTGAAAAATTGCTCCAAATCTCGGATTTCGTTTGTGTCATGCTGCCGCTCACAGCGGAAACGGCTTATATGATTGGCAAGGAGCAGCTGGAATTGATGAAAGGGACGGCTGTGCTCATTAATACCGCAAGAGGCGGAATTATCGATGAAAAAGCGTTGTACCAGGCGCTGGAAAATCGAGAGATTTGGGCGGCTGGATTGGATGTATTCGAAGAAGAGCCCGTCCCTCTGGACCACCCGCTGCTAGCTTTGCCCAATGTGGTTACATTACCGCATATCGGGAGTGCTAGCATTGCCACAAGAATGAAAATGGCAACTCTTGCTGTACAAAACTTGGTGGACGGATTAACTGGTGATACTCCCCGTAATTTAGTATTGTTGAATAAATCAAAATGACGCTAAAATGGGGTTCGGATTGGTTTCATCCCGAACAAAGATTTTAAAACAAGAATAGACTATCCTTCATGTTTTTTTACTATAACCCTTATTGGATTGAAGAAATTTGCGACACTCCTGCCGAATAACTGGCTWGCCGAGACCCCACAGACGCTTGGCAGACAGTTGGCGGAAAGGGAGCGGGTTTCTGAAATCACCGGCAACCTTTTTTAAATAAAAAAACTGCAGGCAAGCTCTCTTCACTTCAAGTTGATCTCGCTGAATAGAATCATGCTTAGAAAGCATCCTCATCACCTCAAGTTTTAATACTTCTATTTTAAAACAAAAATGACTCCAGGCAARAGTGTTCTAACTAAAAGGTAAGACAAAGTTGATTGGAGCGGGTGTTCGAGACTCCTGCTTAGAAAAGCGCGTCTAGGGGAKACCCCGCAGGCGAAAGCCGAGGGCCGACCGCCCGCGGAAAGCGAGTGCCCTACGTTCCAATCAACGTCCAAATTGTA
>NZ_JBFUIQ010000265.1:0-2549 GCF_056401795.1 Peribacillus sp. P4_D6 | reverse complement strand
CCGCTAAGGAAAAGGGGATTACTGTCGCCAATGTACCGGATTATGGCATGGAAGAAGTATCGAATCATGCATTGGCACTTTTACTTTCTTCGGCGCGGAAAGTGGCACTGTTAAACAAGGAAGTGAAAAAAGGTAACTGGGACTTTAAAGTGTGTGTCCCGATTCACCGTTTTAACGAACAAACGGTTGGGGTTCTCGGCTTTGGCCGGATTCCGCGCCGTTTCATTGAAAAGGTGAAACCGCTCGGCTTTAAAACCGCTGCTTATGACCCTTTCGTATCGGCTGCAGACATGGCTGCTGTCGGGGTTCAAAAAATGGATCTCGACGAAATTATAGGCGAAGCCGATTATTTGTCGATCCATGTGCCCTTAATTGATGATACATACCACCTGATCAATGAGGAGCGCCTTAAACAGATGAAGAGTAACGCGGTCATCATTAACACGGCACGCGGACCGATAATCGATGAAAAAGCACTTTCCAATGCACTTGAAAAAGGGATCATTGCAGGTGCTGCACTTGATGTGACAGAAAATGAGCCTGTCAGCATCGATAGCCCGCTACTCACAATGGACAATGTCATCATTACGCCTCACAGCGCCTGGTATTCTGAGGAAGCGATGGTTGAACTTCGTCAAAAAGCAGCAAGAAATATCGTTCAGGTCTTAAAAGGGGAAAAAACACCATACGCATTAACCTAAGAAAGGGGAAAAAAATGAAAATAGCGACTTTTTCCGTGCAATCCGAACAGCACATCGGTCTAGTTCAAGATGATCAAATAATTAGTTTAACGGCTCTCTGTCCAGAGGAATTTCCTGCATGCATGAAAAAATTTATAGAACGAAGCAGCGAGTTGCGCACACGTGCTGAACACTTAATCGAGCAACGGATAAATGAGGATGCAATATTCAAAACGTCAGATGTGAAAATCCTGCCGCCAATCGCAAAGCCGGATAAAATCATTTGCGTAGGACTTAACTATTTTGATCATTGTAAGGAAACGGGGATGGAGCCGCCTGCTTCGCCAGTCATTTTTTCAAAATATTCGAATGCGATTACAGGTCATAATGATCCGATTGAAATCCCGATTAATTCAACAGAGGTCGACTTTGAAGCAGAGCTTGCTTTTGTCATTGGAAAAGAAGCGAAACGTGTGTCAGAAGAAGAGGCGGATGACTACGTCTTTGGCTACACGATTATGAATGATATCAGCGCCCGAGATTTGCAATTTCAGGACGKTCAGTGGTCAAGAGGCAAAACGGCGGACACATTTGCTCCATTTGGTCCTGTTATCGTTACAAAAGATGAAGTGGGTGACCCTCACAATCTAGCGATTTCGCTTGAATTAAACGGTGAAATTATGCAGGATTCAAATACAAGCAACCTAATTTTTACGGTTCCGAAAATCATTTCATTTTTATCACAGTCCATGACACTAATGCCAGGTGATTTGATTGCAACTGGCACGCCACCAGGAGTTGGAATGGGAAGGAATCCAAAAATCTGGTTGAAAAACGGTGACCGGATGAACGTCAGCATTGAGAAGATCGGTACGCTTTCTAATCACGTAATAGCATGACAAGAGAAAGAAGATGATGACATGGATGTTGTAACCATCGGAGAAACGATGACAGTGTTTACCCCGAATGAAGAAGGTCCGCTTCGCCACGCCAGATCTTTTTCGATGAAGTTTGCCGGTGCGGAATCCAATGTCGCGATCGGGTTAAGCCGACTCGGTCATAGCTCACGCTGGATTAGCCGTCTCGGTGATGACGAATTTGGCAATGCCATGCAATCGTTCATTCGCGGAGAAGGCGTTGATGTCTCTTATGTAACAAGAGACCCTGATGCTCCTACCGGAGTCTTTTTTAAAGAATTCAGACGGCTGAATGATACCCGGGTTTATTATTACCGGAAAGATTCGGCAGCTAGTAAAATGACCGCGGAATTACTAACTGATCTTGCCATCCAAGATGCCGCTTATCTCCATATTACGGGGATTACCCCTGCACTAGGGAATTCTTGTCAGTCGCTCTTGGATAAAGCGGTCCGCATTGCTAAAGAAAACGGAACAAAAATCGTCTTCGATCCGAATATTCGTTTGAAAATATGGGGTGATGAAAATGAAGCACGTCACATCATAACAAAGTACGCCTCGAAAAGTGATATCGTCATGCCTGGGGTGGCCGAAGCCGAATTTTTATTCGGCTCCCATACTCCGGAGAAATTTGCCGATCATTTTCATGAACTCGGTGTCGAAACAGTTTTACTTAAATTGGGCAAAGAAGGCTCTTTGATTTCAGCTCCGTCTGTACCGAAAACATACATTCCTGAATTCTATGTGGAACGGGTCGTGGATCCCATCGGTGCTGGGGATGCTTTTGCATCCGGTGTACTTTCCGGACTGCTTGATGGACTGCCGTTAGATGAAGCTGCAAGGCGTGGAAATGCCATGGGAGCAATGGCAACGATGGTAAATGGCGATGTTGAGGGTTTGCCGGCCCGTGCCGACCTCGATTTGTTCATGAGTGGCGGCACAGAGGATGTAA
>NZ_JBFUIQ010000264.1:0-2603 GCF_056401795.1 Peribacillus sp. P4_D6 | reverse complement strand
GCATTGCAGGACATACACGTCCGGAAGGCGGTTGATGCCTTGATCGATCGTCCATCCATTGCGGAAACGATTTTACATGGTCATGCTGAAGTGGCGACGGGGCCATTCCCATCCACTTTCTCTTTTGCCCCGGATTATCCGAAAAAAGCGAATGGAATGGAAGCCGCTAAGGCGTTTCTTGATCAGGCGGGATATAAGAAAGTGGATGGTGTCATGCAAAAAGACGGTAAACCGTTAACGTTTACACTGCTTACATACAGTTCACGTGCCGACCTGCCGTTAATTGCCCAAGTTTTTCAATCGGATGCCGGTCAGTTGGGGATTGATGTGAATATCAAGCAAATAGAAATCCCTGAAGAGTATATGGCTTCCAATCGCGATTGGGATTTAACGACCTACAGCAATTTAACGGCTCCGAGAGGGGATGCCGGTTATTATTTAAATGCTACTTATCATCCAAAGGGTGCCTTGAACTTCAGTGGGGCTGATGATGATCGACTGACGTCCCTGATTGATGAGCTGAACGTGACGGTCGGGCAGGAGGAGCGCTCGGATTTAGCTGAGGAGATTGCGATGTATGTGGATGAACAGGTGTATAATTCATTCATTTTACATCCGAATACACTTGTTGCTTATGATGCCGATAAAGTTAAAAACTGGATCACTTCGAGAAGCGAATACTACATGCTGACGAATGAATTGGATGTGAAGTAAATGTTTCGCATCTTAGTCCGCCGGTTCATTGAGGTAGCGATTTTTGTTCTTGTGATTACATTCATTTCTTTCCTTTTTGTTCGGCTTGCTCCTGGCGACCCGGTTCTCTCGATACTTCAAGTGGATGATGTATCGGTCACAAACGAGCAAGTCAATGAGCTTCGTGAAGAATTAGGGTTCAATGATCCGCTGTTCGTGCAGTATGGCAATTGGTTTGCGGACTTTATACGATTGGATTTCGGGCATTCCTATCTGACGAATCAGCCTGTGATGGAAATGATCATGAGCGGGCTACCTGCAACACTTGAGCTGGCGGTTGGTGCATTGCTTGTCATGCTTGGTATAGCGATTCCGTTAGGTTCGCTTGCTGCCTTGTACAGGGGGAGCTGGATCGATCAATTCAGCCGGGCTGTTTCTTTATTGGGGGCAGCCATTCCTAGCTTTTGGCTGGGGCTGCTTTTGATAGATTTATTTGCGGTACGATGGGGAGCCCTTCCAACGATGGGCAGGGACGGGTTTCGTTCTTTGATTCTGCCGTCGGTCACGCTGGGGCTGGCCATCACAAGTGTGTACGTCCGTTTGCTGCGTTCGAGCCTGATAGATTCCCTCAGTCATGATTTCATCAGGGCTGCCCGATCTAGGGGGATTTCAGAGATGCGGATATTCTTTGCCCATGCATTTCGTTATAGCTTGCCCCCGGTCATTACCGTTTTCGGGGTCAGCCTTGGCAGCCTGATCGGCGGTGTAGTCGTGATCGAAGTGATTTTTGCCTATCCAGGCATAGGTAAGATGGTCGTGGACTCGATTCGGTCGCGGGATTATCCAGTCATCCAAGGGTACCTGCTGGTCATGGCCATCATTGTATTCATGGTTAATAGTGCCGTGGATTTATCTTATCGCTATTTAAATCCGGAGCTAAGACTGAAGGAAAGGAAGCATGGAAAATGGAGTTAGTTATCAAAGGAAAATCCAAAAGGCGCTGGAGAATGACCGTCCTATTTACGGTGATGGCGACAATCCTTGCCGTTGCGGCTTACACCTTTCTTATTGTGAAACATGATCCGGCACTGGTCAATCTGGAAGAAAGGCTATGGCCGGCGAGCATGGAACATCCGTTAGGGACGGATCATCTAGGGCGTGATGTATTGACGCGCCTTCTGCTTGGTGCACAGCTGACGGTTGGCTACGGCCTCTTATCTTTGTTTGCCGCAGTTATCATCGGCGTCCCGTTCGGGATGATTGCCGGTTTTAAAGGAGGTCTGATCGATCGGGTCTTCATGCGCATTGCCGATGCGTTTCTCGCCTTCCCAGATACGATCGTTGCCATTGTTCTTAGCGGTTTATTAGGACCGGGAATCGAAAATCTCCTGTTGGCGATCGTTCTGGTGAAATGGGTGAATTATGCCCGGCTTGTGCGAAGTACGGTGATCACCGAACGTCAGAAGGAATATGTCACAGTTGCTAAAATCAATGGATTAAGTTCATTTGGGATCATGCGGAAGCATCTATTTCCGCACCTTATCGGGAATGTGCTTGTCCTTTCTAGCCTCGATTTAGGAAAAATCATTTTGCTCATATCTTCCTTATCATATATCGGGCTCGGTGCGCAGCCGCCGGCACCGGAGTGGGGAGCCATGCTGAATGATGCCCGTCCATACTTTCAATCCAATATGTTGCTGATGATTTACCCAGGGCTCGCCATCGTATTTGTCGTCCTTCTAACCAACATGCTCGGTGATTATTTGCGCGATGCATTCGATGTGAAAAAGGAGGTGGGATCATGAGCATTTTATCCGTGAGGCAGCTGCATATCATGGGAAAGCAAAATCATATCGTCAAGAATCTTTCATTAGATGTGCAGGAGGGTGAGTGGTTCGCACTTGTCGGAC
>NZ_JBFUIQ010000263.1:0-2607 GCF_056401795.1 Peribacillus sp. P4_D6 | reverse complement strand
ATCGGTGACCGTACAAAGGAACGACATTCGGTCATCTTGAAAAAATATGATCGGATAGCAAATTCGCTGTACCCTCTCGAATCACCCCAGGAGAGGATTTGGAATGTGTTTTATTACTTGAATCAATACGGGCCAGAGCTCGTAAGGGATATGATGAAACTGGACTATCGCTTCAATAATCAGCATAAATTGATTTTCATTTAGAAAAACCATCCGTTTTGGGAAAAGTGGCGGGTAGATCATTTTGAATACGGTTGCCACAAACCAGTCCTGATGGAGGGATTGAAATGTGAAAGAAGACAGGTGTTTAAGCCTGTCTTTTTTTCTGTTTCCTGAGTACTTGTCAGGCGGGGCTTCGACAGTAATAGTGGGCCTGCGTCTAAGTTTGAGTACATTCGAGGGAAATGCACTTTTCTTTGAATAATTTGGCTAAATAAACTTAATAAGAAAAGAAGGTAATTTTTACTTGGAAGGAGAAAGTAAAAACAAGTGGAGAAAGGTGGGGGAATGTGGTACATTGAGATTAGAATGTGGGGGTAGTGGGTATGTTCATGGGAGAGTACCATCATAACATCGATATAAAGGGCCGTTTGATAGTCCCGGTGAAATTCAGGGAAAATCTCGGGGAGCAATTTGTCCTTACCCGCGGACTCGATCAATGTTTATTTGGTTACCCTATGGAAGAGTGGAAGCTACTAGAAGAAAAGCTGAAAGCCCTGCCTTTAACAAAAAAAGATGCCCGAGCCTTTACCCGTTTTTTCTTTTCTGCAGCTACCGAATGCGAAATTGATAAACAAGGGCGAATTAATATCCCCACGCCGCTTACTTCATATGGCCAATTGGAAAAAGAATGTGTAATTCTTGGTGTTACCAATCGTATTGAGATTTGGAGCAAATCCCTTTGGGAAAACTATTTTTCAGCTTCGGAGGATTCTTTCGCTGAGATAGCAGAAAATATGATTGGCTTTGATATTTAAGGCTGCCCTCAGAAATAGAGTCACTCAATAACTTGATTGGAAGGATGTCTAGCATGTTTCAACATACAACAGTGTTATTAAAAGAGACGGTTGATGGATTAAACATCAAACCTGATGGAATTTATGTGGATTGTACTTTAGGAGGAGCCGGTCACAGCGAATACTTACTTTCACAGCTCTCTGACAAGGGCAGGCTTTATGCTTTTGATCAGGACGAAACGGCGATTCGGAATGCTAAGGAAAAATTGGAAAGCTATGGCGAACGTATTGTTCTTGTTCCTAATAATTTTAAATACTTAAAAGAAGAGTTGAATGCCCGGGGAATCGAGAAAGTGGACGGGATCCTTTATGATTTAGGTGTGTCATCCCCGCAATTGGATACACCGGAGCGTGGTTTCAGCTATAACCATGATGCACCATTGGATATGAGGATGGACCAAAGTGCAGCCATTTCTGCCTATGATGTCGTGAATACTTGGTCATTCCATGATTTGCTGAGAATTTTCTTCCAATATGGAGAAGAAAAGTTTTCGAAACAAATTGCCAGGAAAATTGAAGCGGCACGTGAAATAAAACCGATTGAAACGACGTTTGAACTTGTGGAATTAATTAAGGATGGGATACCGGCCCCGGCAAGACGTAAAGGCGGACACCCTGCGAAACGAGTGTTCCAAGCAATAAGGATCGCTGTGAATGACGAACTTGGTGTCTTTGAAGACTCCCTGGAGCAGGCCATTTCGCTTTTGGATAAAGAGGGAAGAATATCTGTCATTACATTCCATTCGCTCGAAGATAGAATTTGTAAAACGGTATTTAAAAAGGCCAGTAGCATGCCGGATCTTCCGCCTGGACTTCCAGTTATCCCGGATGAATTCAAGCCAACCATGAAAATAATTACGAGAAAACCGATTTTACCTTCAGAAGAAGAATTGGAAGGGAATAATCGTTCCCGGTCGGCTAAGCTAAGAATCGCCGAAAAGCAATGATTACAGAAAAATATCAGTGAGGGGGAACATGAATGAGTTCCATAGCCAAAAAAGTACAAGAACAGCAATATGAAGACCAACAGCAGCAACAGGCACAGCAAACAGTGGTCATCCGTAAAGCGAAGATATCCATTGGTGAAGTTTTCTTACTCTGTGCCCTTGCTATCATGGTTACCTTCATGGGAGTGAAAATAGTCTCTAATCAAGCGGCCATCTATGAAACGAATAAAGAGATCCAGCTAGTGGAAACGTCGATTGAAGAACAGGGTAAAGTGAATGATGATTTGAAAGTGCAGGTTGCTGAACTTAGTACATACGAGAGAATTTGGAAAAAAGCTGCAGCGCTAGGGTTCAAGTTAAATGAGAATAATGTGAAGGGTGTGCAGTGATAATGCAGAAACAAAAAAATATGAAGCATGGGGCAGCCGGATTATTCTTCTTATTCGGCCTGCTCTTTTTTGTTTTAGTCTGCCGCTTTTTGTATATTCAGGTGACTGGTACAGCTGGCGGGGAGGTACTGGCTTCAAAAATCGAAAAGAAATATGAAAAAAAACAGGTCATAGAAGCAAAAAGGGGAAGCATACTCGATACAAAAGGTGAAGTCATCGCCGAAGATACTTCCTCCTATATCTTAAGGGCAGTAC
>NZ_JBFUIQ010000262.1:0-2634 GCF_056401795.1 Peribacillus sp. P4_D6 | reverse complement strand
GAGATATACAACAAAAAATCAATGAAGTGACAGAAGAATTAGGTGAATTATCGAATGTAGATAGTGTAAGTCCACCAATTCCAAATAAATCAGGAAATATCTACATGATATCAATTACTCCAAAAACCGGGCCTAACGATATAGAAACCAACGACTTGGTACACTCTATAAGAGAATTATCAGATAAACTGACTAATAAAGATCAATTAGAATTGTTAGTTACGGGGTCAACGGCTGTTAATATAGACATTTCTGAAAAGGTGAACGACGCATTACCGTTATTTGCTAGTTTAATTGTGGGATTTGCGTTTGTGCTTTTGGTTTTAGTATTTAGATCTATCCTTGTCCCATTAAAAGCTGTTTTAGGTTTCTTACTTTCACTTGGAGCAACTTTGGGGTTTGTTGTATTTGTAATTCAAGATGGAAATCTTATAAACTTATTTGGTTTTCCTACTGAAAGTCCTGTCTTAGCATTTTTACCTGTTATAGTAATAGGTATATTATTTGGTTTAGCCATGGATTACGAAGTCTTCTTAGTAAGCAGAATGCGTGAAGAATTTACACATTCAAAAGATGCAAAAAAAGCTATACTAGCAGGACTAAAAGATAGTGGAGGAGTAGTGACAGCTGCAGGTCTGATAATGGTTTCTGTATTCACAGGCTTTATGCTTGCCCCCGATCCAATCATTAAATCAATGGGATTCGCGTTAACTTTTGGGATTGTTTTTGATGCTTTTATTGTAAGGATGGCAATAGTACCAGCTGTAATGACATTAATGGGAAAAGCAGCATGGTACATACCGAGCTGGATGGATAAAATTCTTCCAAATATTGATGTTGAGGGTACTACGATACAAACTGAGGTAGCTGAAGAAAAAAACACAAACAATAAAAAATATTCTAATTTAGTGAAAGAAGGAAGAATGTCAGAATAAAACATGATGAATAATTACTTTTTCAAATACCCGGTCGTCAAGAAGCCGGGGTTTTTCCTTCTATAAATGCACTTATTTAACAGAATGTTTCTATATTTATTTAACTACAGTAAAGTGTGATAAGGGCAAGTTTGTGAACAAATGCACTTAAAGTTTTCAATAAATTCAACGATTTGCGGCGCTTTTATTTTAATAAAACGAGAACACATATTATATATGACTAATATGTGTTCTTCTTTATTTTTAAGGTTTTTAAAATTTAGGTCTTGATAGGTTATTAACAGCTAATAAGAAAAAATGAGGAGGATCACCACAAACCAAACATAAGTGGTCCTTTGCTTTTACTATTAGGAATATGAGCTGTGGCAACAATCTAAACTTAAATTAGTGAAGCAACAACTGCAATCTTTATTCAGCTGATTTTTTGATAACAGTAAAAATGGCCTTATATCTGATTTATAGCATTATCCAGAACATTTCCCCAATATATAGATAACCATGTTTCTTTATTTTAAGTACCACAAAGTTGTAATATCCTAAGAAAATTCCGATATTAATAGTTTTTATTAGTATAGATTTACTTTAACACTGTTTTCCCGATATAAGGGATTCAATCATTTCAGTTATTTTCTGTCTCTGGCAAGAGCCGCAGCAAGATTAATACACTCAACCACGGTAACCGACAAAAATATGATATCCATGGACCATTTGATGACGAAATCCAAGCTGACAAATATATAAAGCAAGAAGGTTGGGGGATAATGATCGGTAAAAAATCAGGCATTACAAGCTAACTGGTAAAAGATAAGGATATTATGTACATTTTTTAATAATGTACAATGCTTTTCTAACCACTTATGCTTTAGTATAAACGATTCATTAAAGATTTTATAATTATGTACAATGATTTATAAAGATAATACACAGAACAGGGAGTTCCGGTCATGGCAGATGGTGTATCGATCATCAAGATTGGCGGTTCAATCACCGATATAGCCACAGCTGCTGAGCAATTCCTTGGTAAATCGAAAGATGACCGTGAACAGGAAGCTCGGGAAGTATTGGAAGGGCATCTTCGTTCCATCCTTGGTTCGATGACCGTCGAGGAAATTTATAAAAACCGTGAAAAGTTTTCCCAGGAGGTACAGAGGGTAGCCTCGCAGGACTTAGCTAAAATGGGACTTATTATCGTATCGTTCACGATTAAAGATGTTCGGGACAAAAATGGATATCTTGAGTCGCTCGGAAAGCCTAGGATTGCACAGGTGAAGAGGGATGCCGATATAGCTACCGCCGATGCAGAGAAAGAAACGCGAATCAAGCGAGCCGAAGCTTCGAAGGAAGCGCAGCGTGCCGAACTTGAAAGGGCAACAGAAATAGCCGAAGCCGAAAAAATCAACAAGCTAAAGGTTGCGGAATTCCGTCGAGAGCAGGATATTGCCAAGGCACGGGCTGACCAAGCGTACGATCTTGAAACGGCCAGGTCTAAACAGGATGTAACCGAACAGGAAATGCAAATCAGGATCATCGAACGGCAGAAGCAAATTGAGCTGGAGGAAAAAGAAATCCTCCGCCGTGAAAAGCAATATGATTCAGAAGTGAAGAAAAAGGCCGATGCCGACCGTTATGCGGTAGAGCAGGCAGCCTCCGCCAATAAGATGAAACAGATTACAGAAGCGGATGCCGATAAGTATAAAAT
>NZ_JBFUIQ010000261.1:0-2637 GCF_056401795.1 Peribacillus sp. P4_D6 | reverse complement strand
GCCCGACCACCACTTCAATCCCTATATCAGCTTCTTTCGTGATGCTCGAGTTATTATTGCAGGATAAAGCGACCGCTTTAGCCCCGACCTTTCTTGCATAACGCAAAGCACCCTTCACATAAGGAGTGCGCCCGCTTGCCGCAATGCCAATAACCGTATCATTTGCTGTAAGCGCCACGTCAATCAGGTCACTTTCCCCAAACTCTTCTTTATCCTCTGCACCTTCAACAGCCCGAACAAATGCCTTTTCCCCTCCTGCGATTATTCCCAGCACCCTATCAGGCGGAGTGCTGAAAGTCGGGGGACATTCCACGGCATCCAGCACTCCGAGCCTTCCGCTCGTTCCTGCTCCGATGTATATGAGTCTCCCTCCTTTTTTTAACGATTCGCAAGCCCATTCAACTGCCGTTTCAATCTTTGGCAATACCTCCTGAACTGCTGCTGCCACTTTAAAATCTTCTTTATTGATTGCAGAAATGATGTCCATTGTAGTAACACTGTCGATATTCATCGTCTTTTCGTTCCGTAATTCAGTCGTTAATGAGCGCAAATGTTCTTCCATAGACTATTAAATCCTCCTATAAACAATCACTTAAATATAATTTCATTTTTTAATAGAAAATAATGAAATTATATTTCATATTATATTCAATGATAGCGTTTTCATTACTCAGAGACAAGATATTTTTGTAAAATTTGTTAACCGGCAATCTCCGTTCTTCAAAACCCCGATGCTGGCGGCCTGCCTATAAATATTGTACCTATCCCTTGCAGAGTGCGGTATTTTACCCATAGGAGCCTACTATTTTCAGTGTAAATTTTTTCAAAAAAAAAAACGTGTACCGTCACCATATTAGGAACGATACACGCAATTTTGCAAAATGCTAAACTAGTATACTACTCCAGACCCGGTACACCTGTACTCCTTTACCCAGTTAACGGATCGGGACTACTTTCCCGTTTTCTACTGCACCGACGACAATAGTTGATGCAAATCCTCCATTTTTATCTATCGAGGGAATATCGTAAATTTTTTGATCTGGCCTAATATTTGAAAGCCCGTCTTGCATATGTTTACGGATTGCCTTGGCATCATCAACGCTGCCTGCAGATTTCATCGCTTCCACAAACGCATACATCGCGATATAATTCAATCCTACTTCGGAGCTTGGATCTTCCTTATAATTCTTTTGATATTTCTCGACGAATGCAGGCACTGCTTCTTCATCTGAATCCATCAATGGCAGAACGCCAATCGAGCCTTCCAATGTTTCATATGAACCTGCAATCGGCTTCATTTGATCCAGCTTTGCTTGATCCATGATGATGAAACCGCCTTTAAATCCCAGCTCCCGAGCTTGCTTTGCCACTTTTGCCGTAGGTTCCGAAGCTCCACCGATGAATAGCACATCAGGATCTTTTTTCAAAGCATTTGTGACAATCGTAAAGAAATCGGTTTCTTTGGCGAAATCAATCGAAGAATTATAAACGACTTTTCCGCCTTGCTTTTCCCAATGTGGGAGCACGGCTTCCGTCCAGTCCTTACCGTATTGTGAAGATGTTGGCAAAGCGGCAATTTTCTTGCCGAAATGTTCCATCGCATATGTTGTAAAAGGCTCGATATATCCCTCGTAATTCGGTGGAATACGAACAGTTAAAGAATTTCCGCTCTCGGTCACTGCCGGTTCACTCGTATATGCACCAATGATGAATTCCTCTTGTTCATTAAAAACCTGAAGTGCCAGCACGCCTCCGCTGTGAGGCGTGAATATGATCGGCGTATCATATTCCTGAATTAAACGTTTAGCATTCGACCCTGTTTCATTAGGTAAGTATTTATCGTCCAACGATACTAAGTTCAACGTGTATTTCTTACCATCTACTTCAAAACCACCAGCATCATTAATTTCATTGACGGCCATTTCGACACCATTCAATGTCCGTTTCCCATATAACGCTGCTGCCCCGCTTAAAGGACCGCTAAAACCGATGTTTACGACATTGTCATTTTTTCCTTTACTGCCACTGCTGGACACAGGGCTATCCCCTTTATTGCACCCGGTCAAAACAGTGATGGTTAGCAGGAGAAAGACAAATAATACTTTTAGTTTTTTCATAAAAATCCCCCATTCAATTTATTCAGGCCCCGATATACGCTTTCCTTACTTCATCATTGGCTAATAACTCACTTGCTGTTCCTTGAACGACAATTTCCCCATTTTCAAAAACATATCCTTTATCTGCAATGCTTAGGGCAGCATTCGCGTTTTGTTCAGCAAGCAGAACCGTGATTCCTTCGCGGTTTATTTCTTCAATGACTTGAAACATTTGTTCGACAATGAGTGGAGCGAGTCCCACCGAAGGCTCATCAAGCATCAACAATTTAGGTTTCGACATCAAAGCCCTTCCAATTGCGAGCATTTGCTGTTGGCCTCCGCTCAGGCTTCCCGCTTCATCATGATGCTTTTCTTTTAAAATCGGGAATAAGTGATAGACGTATTCCAAGGAATCCTTAATCTCCGCTTTTTTCTTTCGATGCACATAGGCACCCATCCGCAGATTTTCCTGAACGGTCATCTGTGAAAACAGTTTACGTCCTTCGGCACACTGAACGATCCCCTCCCGAACATTCTTATC
>NZ_JBFUIQ010000260.1:0-2638 GCF_056401795.1 Peribacillus sp. P4_D6 | reverse complement strand
CTATTTTTACCTCCTGCTTCTTCGGCGGCATCCATCTTTATTTCATGTCCCGACGGAGTTGTGCCAGAAAAGGCCAGTTCCCCTGTCCATGTAATCATTGTCTTCATATATTTCGATTCCTCCCTTTCTTGTTGCTTTGTTCTAAAAATGGACTACATTTCAATTAATGTAAATTTATATCATTTAAGTATTAAAAAATATTGCCGTAATGGGGTCAGTATGCAAATATACATCACTTGGATTCTGGATTTTTTATACCCTAACTTGTGATGATTTTCCATACCTTATATTCTTCCCACAAGTCCTGCTTAGTTAGTCATACTGTAAAATTTGAACGTTGATTACCTCTTCAGGCTTTAAAACCTAAAAAAATATTCCAGATGATTTCAGAAAACCGCTCCCTTTCCGCCAACTGTTTGCCGAGCCGTATCAAAGCAAAGCGGCTTGGCAGACAGTTATTCGGCATGATTGTCGCAAATTTTTTTAATCTATTAAAGGATTGATGTATACAAAGCAGTAAAAAAACAGAAGTATATTAAGTTTACCAATCATGGTTGTGAGAGCATTCCGAACCACCTTTTGCCGTCTGAATAGCCCTATTAACCCATCTACCATGAAGTTTTATAGTTTCCTTTTCCATTCAAAGGAGTTTTATACCAATTATTTTCGCCATCTTGCCAAGTAATAGTGCCATTTTCATCTTTTAAGACGAACTTGAATTCATAGAATCGATCTGCAGCTAAACGAAATGTTCCACTCCAGCTGCCTTTTGTGTTTTGAGTGAGTTTATATTCGTAATCTTCAGGATTCCATCGGCCGATTTCCCCTCTGTTCCCAATTAAGTAAACTCCCTGTGTGGCAGGTACATTTTCAACTGTGAATGTAACGGGAATCGACTTGCCTTCCAATTTATCAGCCATCATCCTGAACTCATTAGTTGGATTTCCTTCATCGTCGAATAAATAAGACATCCTAAGCAATGTAAATCCCTCAAAACCATGGTTAAAAAGCATTTCTGCCACATTGTCAAAGCCCCATTCATTATCGATGAGAGGGAGTGCGTTTTCCCCGTTTAAAGAAATTCCTTTTTCATTAGCTAAAGAGGCAATATGGGTCACTAAAGTCTTAGGGGCGCTATAGGACGGTGCAGTATGTGCGTCTTGATCTCCCATTTCCAGACAGGTGAATGTGAGGGCCATATTCGATTTCTTAAATTGATTCAATAATTTGGAGTAGTTATAGTACCCGGCACTATACTCTGCAGAATGCGGCATTACTGGATCATTCATTTTCCAATGGACTCCTGAGATTTTAGCTCCAATTGGCACGCCAAAGACTTCATCAAAATGTTTATGGGCAAACTTCGAAATTTTTGCAAGATGCTTTTCGAGTGCCCCTTGATACCACTGCATAAAATCGTATCCAAATTTAGTGTCGATTGCTCCGCCCCTGGTGAAAAATTCATCCCCATTTCCTGGCGGCTGAATCTCATTCCAGTTTTTATAGGTTTTGCCCCAAGCAGCATTTAATTTTTTTATCGTGGAATATTTTTCTCTCATGGCAAGCCTGAAATCCCGTTTTGCTCCTTCTGTATAAACTTGAAGCTGTCCCCTCTCAGGATAATCCCAGCCATCTGCATTCTGGTAGGAGGGATATCTTAATTCCCCTGCCGGTCCTGCACTTAGATATATTTTTGCTATTAAATCCTTCTTATCAGCAAAGTTCTCTGAAAAGGATTTGTACAATTCATTGTACTGACCGGCTGTGCCTTCCCACCAAGGAGCAAGTACTTCCTTATTCCAGAAACCACTTTCACTCTTGAAAGCCATGTTTTCGGCAGTGTCTTTATTCCAGAGCCAACTCGGGATGGGATAGTTGCAATCATCCCCCACATTACCGCCGCATTGGTGCGTAGATAAAATGGGCACCCATTTTAAACCGGAAGCTTTCACGGTTTCCGCATATTTTTTATAATAGGACCAATCAAACTGATTATCTTTTTTACTCTCTACCAATCCCCACCAGATATCTGTCGTTATTGCATATACTCCATTTTCCTTCAACTGGGTCAGCTCTGCTTTAAATGCCTCCCAATCGGTTATTTCACCCAAGGGGGCCATCACATAAAGCTTGTAATCTGGTTGTACTTCTGCTATTCCAGGTGTATTTGATAAAGGAACAAAATACAACATAAAGGTAAAAACGCCAACCGATAATTTGTTCATAAAACGCCAACCTTCCCCTATAACTTTATTCATTTGTTCTTCGAAATCGCTTACATTCATTCGTTTTAATAAAAGAATTCCTATACTTGAAAGTATATTGCCTTTGGAAATATTTATCAATTATTCTGCCGGGTAAATTTAGTTCAAAATCTGCAAAGAAAATATGGATAGTCTTAGAGACTATCCAGCAGACTGCAGACAAACTCAATGAAAAAAACGAGTCTGTCTTTAGTTTTTTTTTGCTTTGTGCAATTTATGTTGCCTACAGGCACCCGCTTTCCGCGGGCGTTCCAATCAACTTGTTGTACCCTTTTATCAACAAGATGCATAGTCTAAGAGACTATTAAGAGCAGCTGGTTATAAAACTATATAAACATTACCATCTTCCATTTCAACATGGTATGTCTTTACAC
>NZ_JBFUIQ010000259.1:0-2639 GCF_056401795.1 Peribacillus sp. P4_D6 | reverse complement strand
CGGTAATACTGACCTATTCCCTGCTGCAATTTGGTTTCAATCATCAGGAAAGTGCAGCTATCGATGATAATACCATGGCAATGATGGCCCAAAAGTATATTGATGATGATGAAGAGGATAAGGCGGAAGAGATGCTATTCAAATATGTGGATTCAAATCCTGATGCACCGCTATCACTCTTTATGCTCGGAAATTTATCTTTTGATAAAAAGGACATATACAAGGCAAAGGGTTATTATGAAAAAGCGATTGAAAGTAATCCGGATTTGCATGAAGCCCATTACAATCTTGCCTTGGTCTACATGAATCTCGAATCATTCGACCAAGCTAAAGAGCAAGCTGATAAGGCTATTGAGCTTGCCCCGGATAATAAGTCATACACTAAACTACTGGAAGAAATCGAAAAACAACTATAACTCTTGACGCAGCATGATTGGAGTACCGTCTTTTAGGGTAAACAAGACAAGTATTTCCCTTTGATTCTTCGCCATAAGCAATAGGGGGATGGTGCTACCTTGTGGACTCACAGTGGAGCCATCCTCCTTTTTTACTCCCAACACATAATTTTTGTATAGTCCTTCCCATAGTTTTCCCACAATTTCTTCCCGTTTGAATTGGGGGAAGGCAGCAAGCCATTGGTTTTTCTTTGAAGGCAGATCTGTTAAAGAAATGATTTTGTACTGATCAAGATTGACCTGAAAGGCTTGCCCGGCTTTCTCCAAACCATTTCGAACCGTTTGATCTGTCAAGCCATCCAGCGTTTTTTTCCACTGAATCTGTTCTTCTGAAAGGGGGCGGTGGAAAAATTGAAAAACCGGTGTCGTTACTGTATAGAGTTTATCTTTACTGAGCTGCTGGGCACTGGTGAAAATGGTGTCACTTGGATGAACCTCGGCATAATGAAACGTTACAGCTTCATAACGCCCACTCTCGGATTCTTTATATTTCGCTTTTTGAGAGAGTTCTTGTTTATTTTGGCGCCAATTTTTTAAAGCCCCTGCCAATTTTCCATTTTTGTATAAAAGCGATACATCCTGACGTAAGTAAGCAGGCTGGTCCAACGTAGAATCGACCCTCCAAGTGATGGTATAGGTGGAATCCCCGGTACCTTTAGGTGTCAGGTGGGTGGCAGCATGTTCAAAATGGAGCGAGGAATCGATGGGAAAAAAAATGATGGTTTCCTCTGTCCGTTTATGATTTGATAAATAAAGGATGACAAAAATGGTGGTTAAAACCAAAAAGACGGTATACTTCAATTGTACTTTCATTTTTCCCCTCCGTTTTCACGCGTGATGAATGGTTTAAAAACATTAAGCTGTTAAATCAATCAAAGGAGTCCACATTCTTGATATTTCATCATATGAATACAGTTGGACATGTATGAGGGGGATGGGGAAATTATCAAAAGAGTAAATGGGCGCTTGTTACAAAGGTGCTGATTCGATATACTTTCCTAAAGAAAAGAGTAAAGAGGTTTACTATGAAAACATATTATGATCTTCAACAATACTTAAAAAGATTTGGTACATTTATCTATATTGGCGATCGCTTAGCCGAGCTTGAACTGATGGAGGCCGAAATAAGGGAACTCCACCGTATGCAGATGATGGATACGAAAGATTATCAAATGGCGATTCTTTTAATCAGGCAGCAATCGTCTCTTGAAAGGGAAAAACAGAAAAAAAATTGATAAAAAAGGTGAGAATGATGGAAAAGTGGCTGATGGGTGTGGATTTAGGCGGTACAACTACCAAACTGGCTTTAATCAATTTATACGGCGAGATCATTCATAAATGGGAAATCAGCACGGACATCTCCGAAAAGGGAAAATACATTACGATTAACATAGCTAAAGCAATTGATGCGAAGCTCGTGGAACTTAATGAACCGAAGAGTAAGATAGTAGGGATAGGAATGGGTGCTCCCGGTCCTGTGAAATTTGTTAACGGTTCCATATATGAAGCCGTCAATCTTGGCTGGAAGGACTATCCTTTAAAAGATTTATTGGAGGTGGAGACAGCTCTTCCAGCTGTGATCGATAATGATGCCAATATGGCAGCTTTGGGAGAAATGTGGAAAGGTGCCGGTAATGGAGCCAAAGACCTCGTTTGTGTCACTTTGGGAACGGGTGTAGGAGGCGGAATCATCCATAATGGCCAAATCGTCCATGGTACCAGTGGAGCTGCTGGGGAAGTAGGCCATATAACGGTCGTAACGGACGGAGGGGCACCATGCAATTGCGGCAAGACTGGTTGTTTGGAAACGGTTGCTTCGGCAACGGGAATCGTCCGTATGGCTTTAGAAGCCTTGGATGCCGCCGATGAAAAGTCATTGCTTCAGCAGAAAGTAGAAGAGGGGAATACGGTTACTTCCAAACTGTTATTCCAATGCGCCGCAGCAGGTGATCCCTTGTCCAAAGCTGTGGTGGATAAGGTAGGCAATTACTTGGGGCTGGCACTATCACATGTTGGGAATGTCATGAATCCAGATAAAATCGTCATTGGCGGCGGCGTTTCACAAGCGGGAGACATTTTGCTTGATACTGTCCGTTCTGCATTCGGAAAGTATGCATTCAAACGGGTTAGTAAATCAACGAAAATCAGCCTGGCCACTCTAGGCAATGATGCAGGGGTAATAGG
>NZ_JBFUIQ010000258.1:0-2726 GCF_056401795.1 Peribacillus sp. P4_D6 | reverse complement strand
ACTCAAGGCACTTGCTTTCCGCGGGCGGTCCGGGAGCCTCCTCGGCGCGATTGYGCCTGTGGGGTCTCCCCTGGACTCGCTTTTCCCGCAGGAGTCTCGTACCTTCCGTTCCCAATCAACTTCTTTGTTTTAATTTTTAAATAGACCCCTTTTGTCTACAAACTGAGGAGGAGCAAAAAGCTCCGTCTTTTTAAATTTCTCTTGATTGAACTTAGAGATGATTCTCCAACGAGCAACTTCTCCATTTCTGGATACTGGTTTTTGATTTTAGAAGGTTATGCCATATGCCATCCATGACTCTCATACGTATAGTGCACCTTTTCCCGTTCAATCTTAAAAATAAAATGTGCTGTTGGAAATATTTTCTTGACAATTTAAAAACAGATGAATAGAATAAAATGGAAAGTCAGTAAGTACTGACAGTCGATTCGGAGGAAGTGAGAGYATGAGTAGCAGTAATAAGCTTAGTACCGATGATAAGCTGCTGTTGGCGGCAATCGATCTAATTGCAGAGAAAGGGTACAATGGTGTTTCTACTCAGGAAATTGCTGGTTCCGCAGGTTTTAGTGAAAAAACACTATTCCGTCGGTTTGGAAGCAAGCAAAATCTTTTAGAAACGGCATTTGACCGATATCATTATGCTGAAGAGATGACCAAACTTTTTAATGAAGAGAAAATCGTGTGGGATTTGCATTCAGATTTACAACTGATCAGTCGAACATATCATGAAATCATGAATCGTAACCGGAAAATGATTATGATAAGTATCAAGGAGGAAGGCAATTTACCTGGTTTTAGAGAAAAAACACAAAAGCATCCCCGACAGTTACTGGGTATTTTGACAAACTATTTTAACACGATGCATGAAAAAGGAAAGCTTATCCCCACAGACCCAGAGCTTCAGGCGTTGTCGTTCATGATGATGAATTTTGGTGCCTTTATGAACAATCTGGATGCCGATGAGAACTATCCAACCGTGTCCCTGGAGGCATTTATCATGGAGAGTGTGCAAACATTTACTAGGGCTTTGACTCCCTAGTTTTTGACTAAGTATAATGACAGTCAGTACTGACACACCATGGTGATTGTAAAAGAAATGCCAATTTTTATGAACTAAAAAAATAGATTAAATGACAGGAGATTATGAATATGAAATCAAGTAAAACAATAGTATGGATTAATGTATTTACAGCTAAAACAGGCAAACTAGATGAATTGGTTGCTATCCAAGCTGAAGAACTGCTCAATTTCAAGAAGGGATCACAAGGTGTTCCCGGTTGGATCAGCAGCCGTTGACATCGTTCTGTAGATAATGATAAGGCAATTATGGTAACGACCTTTGAGAGTATCGATTTTCATAGAAATTGGTTAGAAAAAAGTGAATTCAGAGTACATCTTAACAAAATAAACCATCTCATTGAAGATACAGAAGGTGGGTACTACACGTTAGTGGAAGAGATTGAAAATATGTAAATCCATCAACTTATGAGGTCATATTCTTAAACAATTAATTGGCCAGTCAGTTTTTACGAGGAGGAGAAAACATTGGAAAAATTAAAGATTGGAATTATCTTAGGAAGCACACGAATGGGACGCGTAAGTCCACAAGTGGGAAATTGGGTTAAAGAAATAGCAGATAAACGAGAAGATGCAACTTATGAAATCGTCGATATCGCAGATTTCAAATTGCCGTTTTTTGGAGAAGGCACTGGTAAAGAACCAGGATTATTAGCTTGGTCAGAAAAACTCTCTAGCTTGGATGGTTTTGTGTTTATCGTACAAGAATATAATCACAGCATTACAGGGGCATTAAAAAACGCACTTGATTCCGCACGTGATGAATGGAACAACAAAGCTGCGGGCATCGTAAGCTATGGTTCAACTGGCGGAGCCCGTGCAGCCGAACATTTGCGTGGCATATTAGGGGAATTACTAGTTGCTGACGTTCGTGTAAATCCAACATTATCGCTATTTACAGACTTTGAAAACTTCAAAACGTTTAAACCAGCTGATTTACACCTCGGTAATGTCCATGCAATGCTAGATCAAACAATTGCATGGAGCGGTGCACTAAAAAATTTACGTTAAGCTTGATAGTTTACTAGCTAGGTCCTTCCTCTCTAACTATTTAACAAAATTCATGTTAGTAATACTGAAACCTAAATAAAAGGTGTATAAAGAGCTTATTCCTTAAGCTTAAGCAGGYTGCTTTCCACATTCAAACCATCTTTGAACTTCAGTTATAAGTGAATTCGGATCGTATTTTTTAAACAAAACGAGACAAAACGAGACACCAATCTCATTTTGTCTCGTTTTGTTTCTGCTGAAAATAGTTAAAGTCCTAATTTTACCGCCTCCTTTTTTGGCACGGCAATTGCACTATATAAGATTGACTCGCTATTACTGATTGGGGGCTGAAAAATGGAAACGGTTCAATCGAATGAAATGAAGTTATCACAGGACAAGGCTTATTGGATGTACAAGAAAATGCTGGAGATCAGAAAATTCGAAGACCAAGTTCATGAATCTTTTGCAAAAGGGATTTTACCTGGGTTTGTCCATTTATATGCAGGGGAAGAAGCGGTTGCTGTTGGTGTATGTGCCCACCTATCCGAAAAGGACAGCATTACAAGCACTCACAGGGGCCATGGCCACTGTATTGCAAAAGAATGCGACCTAAACGGGATGATGGCTGAAATCTATGGGAAAGTGACCGGGCTTTGCAA
>NZ_JBFUIQ010000257.1:0-2740 GCF_056401795.1 Peribacillus sp. P4_D6 | reverse complement strand
GTTTCGAGCAAATCTTTAAGAACTCTCTTACAGGACAACCTATCGGCGGCGGGAAAGGAGGATCTGACTTCGATCCAAAAGGAAAATCAGACGCAGAAATCATKCGTTTTTGCCAAAGYTTTATGTCAGAACTTGGTCGGTATATCGGACCGGACACGGACGTACCGGCTGGAGATATCGGAGTTGGAGCAAGAGAAATAGGATATCTATTCGGTCAGTATAAAAAGATGCAAGGAAGCTATYACGCAGGTGTTTTAACTGGTAAAGGCATAAGTTATGGCGGAAGCTTAGCCCGTACAGAGGCAACTGGATATGGTACGGTATACTTCGTCGAAGAAATGCTAAAAGATAATGGTTTACATTTTCACGGAAGCACTGTCGTTGTTTCAGGATCTGGTAATGTAGCTATTTATGCAATCGAAAAAGCAACACAGCTGGGTGCTAAAGTAGTTGCTTGCAGTGACTCCAATGGTTACATTTACGATAAAAATGGCTTAACCTAGATACAGTTAAACGCTTAAAAGAAGTAGAAAGAAAACGTCTGAGTGAGTATGTCGATGCTCATCCAGAAGCTGAATATAATGAAGGAAGTTACGGTATCTGGTCTGTTTCTTGCGACATCGCCATTCCGTGCGCAACACAAAATGAGATTGATGAAGAAGCAGCAAAATTGCTGGTTAAAAACAACGTGAAGGCAGTAGGTGAAGGTGCCAACATGCCTTCTACCCTTGAGGCTATTGACATATTCCTTAATAATGGCATCTTATTCGGACCCGCTAAAGCTGCCAATGCGGGTGGCGTTGCTGATTCTGCACTTGAAATGGCCCAAAACAGTGCTAGAATGCCTTGGACATTTGAGGATGTCGATGCCAAACTTCAAGGTATCATGAAAAACATTTATAAAAACAGTGTAGAAGCATCAGAAACATACGGCGAGCCTGGCAATTTAGTTGTCGGAGCAAACATTGTTGGTTTCCTTAAAGTAGCGGATGCTATGCTGATTCAAGGTATACTCTAAAAATATGATAATGTAATAGGCGGCCCCAATATAAACTGTACCCTTTGTAAAGGACAATTTTAAAAAAAGAGGTTAGGCTCCTTGAGGAGGATGCAAGAAGTGAATAGTGATTTTACAATAGCTGTGCATAGTTTGGTCTATTTAGTTTATCTACCAGATCATATGGCAAGCAGTGAGTCTATCGCAGAAAACGTTKGTACAAACTCGGCCAGGATTCGGAAAATGATGAGCTGCTTAAGAAATAATAGATTTGTTAAGACTAAAGAAGGTGTTGGCGAAGGCTATATTCTGGACTGTAACCCTGAAGAGGTAAGTTTGGCAGATATTTATATAACGGTCTCGCATGGAACCTTGAAACCAAAGTGGAGTACAGGTGATCCGGAGAAAAAATGTGTCATATCTTCCAATACTCAGGTAGTCATGGATCAAATATTTGATGAAGCTGAATTATATTTTGAAAAATATTTAGAAGATATAACTCTAAGCACATTTTTGGAAAAAATTAAACAATGTCCGTGATATTGATTTAGTTTTTTTTTTACTTACTGTATTTTTTATTATTACAGTTAATATCTTATAATAGTAGATTGAACATAAAAGGGGTGTTATGAATGGCCGAAAATAATCAGTTTAATAATGGGGATTGGGTACAGGGAAGATCAAGAGATGGAGAACTTATCCATGGTTTCATTAAAAGCGTAAGCGATAATCGAGAAATCGTTAAAGTGAATGTGATGGAAAGTGACAATGAAAAAGCGGTCGAGAAATCGATTTGGATTCCGAGTAAATGGACTGAAAAACTGCCGGGTCTAGAARTCAGTAACGAAAATCATCTTTTGGCTTTAATTGATTTGGCGTTACTTTCTAAAGATGAAACATGGTTAATGGAGGTATCCGGTAATTTGGATTCCATTAAAATCCATCCGAAAATAAATACCAGGAAATCAGGGTTCTTATCCCGGAAAATAGAATCGGGAAACTCGATTTAAATAGATGATAAGTCAAATACCATAAATATTTCGGATAATACAAGGAGGACATGATCATGACAATGGAACATGTAACAGATGATAATTTTGCTAGTGAAATTAAGGAAGGTTTAGTACTGGTTGATTTTTGGGCACCGTGGTGCGATCCATGTAAAATGATTGCCCCAGAGCTTAATGAAATTGATGTTGAAATGGGTGATCAGGTTAAAATCGTAAAACTGAATGTGGATGAAAATTCAAATACGACAAGCGAATATGGAGTGATGGGAATTCCAGCCCTTATTCTATTCAAGGATGGAAAAAAGGTAGATCAAGCTATTGGCTTCCAGCCAAAAGAAGCCATTGTGACCTTAATTGCAAAACATGTATGATGTATATTGTAATTGAATTAATGGAGAAAGATGGATTTGCGAATATTAGACAGGTTATTGATATAGATAGTAAGGAATAGTAGCCACTCTAACATGAGTGGTCTTTTTATATAAATGATCTTCTATTCAACTATTCTGCCCCTTTAGCTCCATAAGAAACTCCTATGGCGGCGCTCCTCGCCGCCACCATCTACTACGAAAATCTAAACTCAAAAATAGAGTCTAACCCATAAACCCCTTGACGATAATGGATGATAACAATACAACCAGGCTGAACTTTTTTTGGTGGATCTTTAGGAAGATACCCTGTATAAGAAACTGGTTGTGACAGTATGGAAGAACCATTTAGTGTACTGCTAGTA
>NZ_JBFUIQ010000256.1:0-2745 GCF_056401795.1 Peribacillus sp. P4_D6 | reverse complement strand
GGATGACCATAGGAAGGACACATGTCACCATTCTATTGAACCATGAGGGCCAAACCTATTTGATCGATACGGGTTTTGGCGGGAATCTGCCATTAAAACCAGTTCCGTTGAACGGACAAACGGTCGTTTCCCGAAATGGCGAATTCAGGATAAAAAAAGAAAGTACCAACCACGGAGATCATATCCTTGAATTAAAACTGAAACATAAAGATCGCGATTGGAGAATAGGCTATGCTTTCGATTCTTCACAACCCGTGGGAAATGTAGCGGAACTTAATGAGGTCCAAACGATCATCAGGGAAAATCCCCAATCGCCATTCAATAAACATCCATTAATCACCCGTTTGACAAACAGCGGGAACATCACTTTAACCGATACTTCCTTTACAAAGTGGGAAAATGGAAAAATGACGAAAGAAGAAATAGATGGAACACGATTTAAAGAGTTAATGAAACAGCACTTCGATAGATAGTATAAAAAAATCTGAATATCAAAGGCATCCTTATCGAAAGATTGTCCATCCTCGACAGTTTTTTTATGAATAGAATGGTCATTCCATGGGATGTCATTGATATGCAAGACTTAGAAAACTATTACTATATTAATTTGCGACACTCCTGCCGAATAGTTGGCCGGTAGAGAACCCGCTGAATGCTTTTTGGCGGAAAAGTAGCGAATTTTTGAGAACACTTGAAAACTGTAGGCAAACTGTCTTTCTACGAATTTGTCTACAGTCTGAAACATCCATTATGGATGTTTTACTATTTATTCAATACATTCGAATTCAGTGGGGTGAGAAGGATATGGAGAAGAAGAACCGATTGGTTTTTACTAGATCGAATGCAGCTGCTAAACGAAAATTCGATGAAGCCATCACCATTTTGGAATATAGTGTAATGCTTGTTGAATTCTTTGGATTACAAGAATTCAACAATATAATTGCCGGACAGTTAAGGCTGATTCTATGTGAAACGAAAAATACGCGCATAAAGCGGGAAAAGGTCACAATTGACCAATCCTTAATAAAGAAAATCAATCCTAACCCGAAATTGTATCCCATTAAAGACTCGAATCAAATGAGCAATGATCATGATCATATTACGGAAGAACTCTTCGATTATACTAAACAAAGGATTGAGCTAAAGCTTTGGAGAAATCAAATTATCTATAAAATCGACATCGAAGGAAAAACCCAGGAAATTAAAGTCATTGATTTTATTAAGGAAACAGCTAATAAAATTGGCGGTGCACATGCTGAATCAAGTTTCCCTAATAAGTCCATTATTTCTGATGGACATACGAAAATCATGTTAATAGGTATAGCGAAAGGGTTATTCAAATCCATAGGCAGGGATTATAAAAAACATGCCTCCCTGAACCTTTCACATATCATGCAAAAAATCGAACAATCAACTTTGGAAGACTAGACAGAGGAAGGACTTTTGACCAAGTCCTTCTTGCTTGATTTCCAAGCACGATCCGGCAGGGTTGAATACCTCAAATACCCTCTCTATCACTAAACCATTCTTTTTCCTCGTTAAACCACGCTCGATGGCATGCTGTTCACTTTTATCCAGACCTTTAATATGATCGCCATCAGGTTACATTCAGTCACGAGTGTACTCCATATTTTCTGCATATTTAATTGGTAAGATGGATGTAATCATAAAGGAGGTTTTATTCAATATGAAAATAAGAACAAAATTGCCTATCATCTTATCATTATTTGCAGCCCTGTTTTTAGTCCTTGGAGCATGTTCCAACAGCGATGATAAAAACAAAGAAGAGAAAGAAGTAAAGGAACATAGTGAAATGGACATGAACCATTCTAGCTCGGATGATGTTCCGGAGGGATTAAAAGCGGCAGAAAATCCAACCTATGAAGTTGGAAGTCAAGCGATTATCGAATCAGGTCATATGGAAAGCATGAAAGGGGCTGAAGCAACAATAGTGGGTGCCTTTGATACGACTGCTTATGCAATTTCGTATACCCCTGCAACTGGCGGAAAAAAAGTGGGAAATCATAAATGGATCATTCATGAAGAAATCAAAGATGCAGGTGAAGTGGCGTATGAACCCGGAGCGGAGGTCACAGTAAATGCTTCTCATATGGAAGGGATGAAAGGGGCAGTCGCTGAAGTTGAATCTGCCGAAAAAACGACTGTTTATATGGTCGATTTCACACCGACTACGGGAGGAGAAAAAGTGAAGAACCATAAATGGGTAACCGAAAGCGAATTATCTGCGTCTAAATGATTTAACATCATGAGTTCAAAAACAGGAGAAAAAAGGATTGGAAACTCCTTCTGTTTGTGACAAAAGTGGATTCGGAATAGTCTCATCCCGAACTATGATTTGTAAAACAAGACTAGATGACCATTGATGTTCTTTTACTGTAAGCCTCATTGGATTGARGAGATTTGCGACATTCCAGCCCAATAACTGGCTAGCCGAGATCCCACAGGCGCTTCTGCCTAGGAGGCTTGGCAGAAAGTCGGCGGAAAGGGAGCGGATTTCCGAAAGAGGGTATGTGTAATGATTTCCACTCCAGGCACTCGCTTTCCGCGGGCGGTCCGGGAGCCTACTCGGCGTTCGCCTGCGKGGTCTCCCTGGCCACGCTTTTCCCGCAGGAGTCTCGTACCTTMCGTTCCAATCAACGGGAATTTTATAAAAGAAATATTGTAGGGAAACTGGCTCTTTTCCAATTCGTTTACAGTTTGGCTTTTCCATCAATTTTTTGACAA
>NZ_JBFUIQ010000255.1:0-2759 GCF_056401795.1 Peribacillus sp. P4_D6 | reverse complement strand
AAGTTAAAAGGAGGCATCATTTCATGTTATTTGCAAATACTCCCGAACCGCCCTATTACGCTTGTATTTTCACTTCGCTAAGAAGCGATAAGGATGCCGCAAGCTATAATTCAACCGCAGAATTCATGGATGAACTTGCCGCTCAACAAGATGGCTATTTAGGAGTCGAAAGCGTAAGAGATCAAAACGGGTTAGGAATTACCGTATCCTATTGGAAGTCCTTGGATGCCATAAAGCTTTGGAAGGAAAATGCCGCTCACAAAAAGGCACAAGAAAAAGGTATGAAAGATTGGTACTCGTCATACACTACCCGAATTTGTAAGGTTGAAAGAGATTATACAAGCAAATAATGACTTCAGTTTTAAAAACGTTCTAACCGCAAGTGACTTTGGTAGCTGCCAGTTACTCTCCAGAAGTAAGGGTAAATATCTTCAATCTAATAAGTGTTTCATAAAACAGTAAAAACCCATAATGGAAACTAGTTTTAAACATGGTTTGGGATGAACAGCCTAAATTGTAAAATAACTCTAGTTGATTGGAATGGAAGGTACGAGACTCCTGCGGGAAAAGCGAGGCCAAGGGAGACCCCACAGGCGCAAAGAGCGCCGAGGAGGCTCCCGGACCGCCCGCGGAAAGCGAGTGCCTGTAATGGAAATCAACGTTCAAATTTACAAACCCTTAAAAAGTAAAAGTGTTTTTTTATGGGTGAAATTCATAAATTTTAGTTCAAGCTTTCCATTGAGTTTGTCTTCAGCATGAGACCTCTAAAATCCCAATTGGTAATCATCCCCTCAGTAAAATCGTAAAAGGGCTTCGGGATGAGTGCATTCCGAAATCCACTTTTGTCGACAAACAGGGACCGCTTCTTAAACGATCTTCACAATGAATTAATTAAAAGGAAATGCCGTTAAGATCTTCTTTTATGAGTGAGTACATGTATAAATCATCGAATTTGCCACGGGTAAATTCATAATGCCTAAGAAGTCCTTCTCTTCTAAATCCTTGTTTTTCCACTAGTTTTTGGGATGGGTGATTATCAGGTTCAATTAAAGCTTCAATCCTTTCCAGGTGAAAGTGGCGATAACCATACATAACAACGGCTTCCAATGTTTCACTCGCAATGCCTTTTCCCCAATGGTCTTTACTTAATTCATATCCAATTTCAGCACGATGGTGTTTGGTTACCATATTCAGAAAACCACAACTTCCTATAACCTTACCGGAATTTTTTAATGTAATTCCCCATCTAATTCCCGAACCTTTTTCGAAAATAGATTCATACCACTTAATTTCATCCCATACATCATTTACTGTCTCGAATGGATCTAACCCCATTGGCTTCACCACATCTGTATCAGATAGATATTTGAACATGTCACCCGCATCTTCCAGTGTCACTTCCCTTAATATCAATCGTTTGGTTTCAATAACCGGAAATACCTTCACCATTCAATTTCCCCCTTCCAAACTCCCATTTCCATATTTAACTATTTAATCATTACCTAATTAAAGTCGATAATCAACGCATTATTGCTTAAAAATTAATGTTAATAACTAAGAGGCGTCCCTACTTTCGTAGAAACGCCTTTTTTCGTTTACTTCATTATTTTCGGTTCCTTTACTGCTGAGATCATTAAAAACATGGGCCTTCGATTTTCATCTTTCATTTCAGGAACAATTTTTAACATGTCATCAGAAGGCATCGGTTCCTTTACTACCTTAATGCTGAACAAAAATTCAATATGAGGCAAAAAAAAAACAGCCATTAATATTGTTGTCTTTTATTTTAACAACAATAAATAGGCAGCCCTGTTTTGTTGTCCATCATTGTCCATATAGGACCCTTCCCACCCTTTGTACATAGTCTGAAAGGGTAAACAAAAAAAGGAGGATTTCTTGAATGTATAATTACACTTACTACCCTAATAATGTGCATTATTATATAGATGGAGAACGAATACCTGGCCCGGGCGGCGGTCAATGGGACGGACACGGTGGCGGTCATGGCGGCGGTCAATGGGACGGACACGGTGGCGGTCAATGGGACGGACACGGTGGTGGTCATGGCGGCGGTCAATGGGACGGACACGGTGGCGGTCATGGCGGCGGTCAATGGAACGGACACGGTGGCGGTCATGGCGGCGGTCATTGGGGCGGACACGGTGGCGGTCATGGCGGCGGTCATTGGGAACACGGACAATGGATTCCACGCTGTAGGAGAGTATGGGYTCCCGGATTTGGTTGGAATTGGATTTGTAGATGGTGAAAAAAAAGACAGGTTATGCTGTCTCAGTTTGTAGACAAAAGGGGTTCGGAATTAAAAAATTCCGACCCCTTTTTGAAATTCCTTTGAATTTTCGCCTAAAGTTAAGAGATTGGGGCTCAACGAGCCTACTATGTTAGGCCATTTTTGGACCTCGCCATGCCCAATTGGCCATCTTCTTTAAATTAATGGCAGCGAAAGTAAGCATCGCCTGCATCGACAATTTTTTAAGTCCCCTTAAAGTAGTCCAACGCATACCATGCTTTTCTTTTGCATCAGCGAATACACGCTCAATTGTTTCTTTACGTTTTGCATATATAGGTTTTACATCTTGATGATGACGCAGATGATCTGCTTCTTCCACATGTGTTTGCCAGATATGCCGTGTCACCACTTTTTGACAGTCTTTGCTTTCTGTACACCGAGATAAAAATGAGCATGTTGTACAAATTTGTTTTGGCGATTTGTACTCGCGATAGCCCACTCGCGATAGCCC
>NZ_JBFUIQ010000254.1:0-2832 GCF_056401795.1 Peribacillus sp. P4_D6 | reverse complement strand
GCCAGGTACATACCGCTTTCCGCTTGTTTCATTTTTTCCAGGGCCTTGTGCGTCTTCCCTGTATTGGTCTCACCTATATGCAAAACATATCTAACTTTTTTTCCTAATGATGGAGTATAGGCCTTACCGATGATGTCATCGATCATCCTTTGCTCTTCTGCCCGCTTCCTGGCTTCTTCTGCCAATACTTCAGCTTTTCTTCTTTCTCTGTTCTCCACGTCTTTTTCAAATATTTCTTCGTGCAATATTTCATTAAAAGGAATTCCTTCAAGCTTCAGTAAATCAGAAAGGTATTCTTCCTGAAGCTCATCAAAACAGGACTGAGACAAATCGGCCAATTCATCGCTTAGTATACCTTGAAGGGCATCGTCCGTCAGCCTTTCCCCATATGACTCCAAAAAATCATGATGCAGGGCGGCAGATAGATGGTTCAAGTATTTGTCAGGGGCTAATTTCATTATGAAATCCGAAACTAACCTTTCATACCTGTAGTAGTAATTTTCATATTCATAACGGTTCCGGCCCCAACCGATTAACGAATGGATATCGCCTGTCAGCTCTTCGAAAAAGTCAGTGACCATTAGGTATTCGGCAGCTTGAAAACCGCCCTCTTCAACTAATTGTTCTTCAAGCAAGTACGGATCGACATATTGGAATTTAGGCTTATTCTTCAGATCTTTTGCCATAATACCGGCAATATAATACCTGACATGTAAATATAAAAGAAGTGAGTTATTTTCGAAAAATGAATTGGCTTCTTCTTGCAGCCTTGCGCGTATTTTCCAACGCTGTTTGGCAAGCCGCTGTTCTTCTTGTCGCCTAAAGAATTTCTCCCTTGCATTTTTATATCTCTTCTCCCAATCCTCTTGATTGTCGGCAAAGGTTTTTTTAATCCACGTTAAGCCATCAAATGKGCGATACTTCTTTAATTCGTTCCGGAACATGCTATTGATCAGCTTATGGTCTGAACCTTCCGTTACAAATCCCCTTTCGCTTAAAAAAGCCTTTTTTTCCTTTCTGGGCACATCATTTGATGCTTTATTTATCCAAACATTAATCCAAATTTGCTCAATAAAATTCGTCCTGTCTGATATATATGCTGAATAAGAAGGCATTGTCTCTTGATTCTCTAAATAAAAATCAATATCCTGGATGATTTTTTCTTTTGTATTCTCTATAGCAATAGGATATATACTTTCTAATTTTCCCATAGTGATCCCCTTTTGAATTATCCAATATGTACTGTATTACTTCCTTTTATCCTCCCCAAATTCTTGTTTAAAATGAGCTTGGTACATTCGTTTTATCATTTAAATTCATGAGCTCCGTTATCATGAGAGGATGCAAAAATGCCAGGTTGCTTTGCTTTCCAAGGTGAATATCAAAAATATGCCAAGTATGCACATTAAAGTTACTCTCACCATTTCATTTACAGTATAATGCTATAAATACTGATTAGAATTTATGGATTATGAAGAGATACCCAGCCTTGGCCAGAATCGTTTTATAATCAGGAGAATTTAATGATAATAAAAAAAAGCCGAAAATTAAGTAAAGGTCCATTTTTCAACTTTCCCGATTACATGATTCATCCATAATACAATTCCAACCCCTTAATTGAGTTTAGAGGAAATCCGGGCAACTGTCACGATATTCAGATTACGCTTTTGTGTCTTTGCTTTGAATATAAGAAATAACATCAGAAAACCTAAAAAGAATATAGATAAAAAAAGGAGCCTGGGAATGATTCAGCAAGATATCAACTATTATAAAAATTTTGATTCCATCGCTAAAGAAGTATTAGCACTATTAGCTCAAACCATTGAGGTCAATACATTTTTCCTTTCTATAGTGAATCCCATCCAGAGTTTCATGATCAAGTCCTTCAATAGAAATGCAAAGTTAATTTGTGAAGGTGACATCCTTCCATATAATATGGCTTATTGTAAATTAGTTGTTGAGAATGGCTTGGAACCACTCGTAATCCCGAATTTGGGGAAACATGAATTGACTAGTGACCACCCTGCAACGAGGTTTATCGGGAATGGGTGTTTTATGGGAGCTCCCCTTATAAATGAGGGTGAAATCATTGKGACATTATGTGCATTCGACATTAATCCTCATGTTTTTAAAGAATATGACCTAACCCTCATTAAGTCTATGGCAGCTTTGATTAGTCATGCCATCAATCTTGAAAAAGGGATTATCAGGGATCCTTTATCAGGTCTTTATAATCGGAACTTCATTTATAATTATTTTGATTATCATCAAGATAAAACGAACGATGAAATGGCCCTTCTTTTCATCGATCTTGACCATTTTAAATTTTTTAATGATTCCTTTGGACATGATACTGGGGACGGCGTCATCAAAAAGGCTGCCGAATGTTTTTTGCAAACCGTCCCCGAAGGCAGTCAGGTGGCACGAATCGGTGGTGATGAATTCATTGTATTATTAAATCCTTCGCATTGTGAGGATTTAATGAAAAGCACTCAGCAAAACGCTGAATTATTATTGAACAGTTTATCCACAATGCCCATTACCATTAATGGAAATGATCATTTTGTATCAGCTAGCATAGGGATTAGCTTTTATCCTCATCATGGTATGGAAATGGACTCACTTTTGAAAAAAGCGGACCGTTCCATGTATATGGCCAAAGAGTCTGGACGGAAAAATATACAATACTTCCACCCTGAGTGATCATGTAAAAAATAAAAGGCTCTTTTCGTAAAGATTGTTGTTTTTAAAACAAGGGTGATTGGAGCGGAAGTGCGAGACTCCTGCGGGAGCAGCGGGACAGGTGAGACCYCACAGGCGTTTACGCCGAGG
>NZ_JBFUIQ010000253.1:0-2850 GCF_056401795.1 Peribacillus sp. P4_D6 | reverse complement strand
GTCTATAACCCTATCGATCAGGTCGTACATATTAAAGGCTGCATTCTGATTTTTAGGAATCAGTTCTTCCAAAGTTTTTTCGAAATCCGCAGGCAGCTCAGGTTTTACGCTTTTAGGTCTTTCTTGATAATTTCCTGGAAAATAGCTTAAGTACCTGCGCGCAAACGCGATCGATTCTTCTTCCGACTTGACAAGTACATCGCCGCATCCTGAAACGGAACAATGCATTTTCGCCCCGCCCATTTCCTCTTCGCTCACCTTTTCGCCAATGACCATTTCTGCCATTCTCGGTGAACCTAAATACATGGATGCATTGCCATCAACCATTACGACAATATCACAAAAAGCTGGAATATATGCCCCGCCGGCGGCAGACGGACCGAACAATAGACAAATTTGCGGGACTTTTCCTGATAGCTTCACTTGGTTGTAAAAGATGCGGCCAGCTCCTCGGCGGCCCGGAAACATTTCTACTTGATCCGTAATTCGTGCCCCGGCAGAATCGACTAAATAAAGAAGGGGCAGCTGTAACTTTTCGGCTGTTTCCTGAATGCGAATGATTTTCTCGACGGTCCTTGCTCCCCAGGATCCAGCTTTCACAGTCGAATCATTGGCCATGACACAGACCCTTTGACCATTGATTTTTCCGATGCCCGTAACTACACCATCAGCAGGCAGACCAACACTTGCACAATTGGCAAAGAAAGCGTCCTCTATTTCTACCCCTTCATCGAAAAGCAGCTCTAGACGTTCACRTACGAAAAGCTTTCCTTTTTCAGCGTTTTTTTGATGATACTTTTCTAAACCGCCTTTTTTAATCGTTTCAACCGTTTCGGTTAGTTTATCCGTCGTTACCATCCCTGTTCCTCCTTCAATAGAAATCATTGGCCTCTATATACCGGTTTGCGTTTTTCCTTGAATGCTGACAGACCCTCCAGTCGGTCAAGGGTTTTTAAAGTTGTCTGATAGCAGTCATTTTCAATTTGCAATCCTGTTTTCAAGTCGGTCTCAGCCCCTTGATTGATCGCCACTTTTGCAGCCCTGAGTGCTAATGGGGCATTGACCGCAATCTCCTTAGCCAATTTTTTCGCTTCCTCAAGTAAATGTTGGGGTGAATATACATGACTGATGATTTTCAAGGCATGTGCCGTTTTTGCATCCAATCTCCTTGCCGTATAAATCAGTTCTTTCGCTGTCGGCATTCCGACTATCCGGGGCAGTCGCTGTGTACCGCCTGCACCAGGGATGATGCCTAATGACGTTTCAGTCAGCCCCACCTTTGCCGTTTCCGATGCGATGCGTATGTCACAAGCGAGTGCCAATTCCAGCCCACCGCCAAAAGCCGAACCGTTGATCGCAGCGATGACCGGTACTGGAAGGTTTTCTACAGCCGTAATCGTGTCTCCGATCAACTTGACTGTCTCCTTGACTTTATCATCATTCATACCCGCTCTTTCCTTAAGATCCGCACCTGCACAAAACGCCTTTTCACCTGCTCCCGTTATAATGACTGTTCGTAAATTGGAATCTCTCTTCAATTCATCCAGCCCTTCGATTAAGCAATGAAGCAATTCTGTGGATAAAGCATTAGCAGCATCCGGCCGATTCAAGGTCACGAGGGCAATTCCCTTTTCTTCATACCTTATATCAACTAATGAAGTCATACATTCACCTCGATTTCGCTTATTGTGCGTTATTTACAGCCATCTGATGGCTAGGCAATGGTTTTTCCAAAAAGCTTTGCACCATGGCCGCAGCCTTCAATAGCTTTTCGGGATTGATTCCTGTGTGAATCCCCATTTTATGTAGCATATGAACCAGGTCATCCGTAGCCACATTTCCGCTCGCTCCTGGTGCATACGGGCAGCCCCCTAAACCTCCGAGCGAAGAGTCGAAAGTGTCAATACCATAATTTAGTGATTCAAGGATATTTGCGAGTGCCATTCCCCTTGTATCATGAAAATGGAGGGCAATTTGGCTCATATCATATCTTTTTACAGCCTTTTCAAGGAACAGTGCAACCTGTCTTGGAGACGCGACCCCAATGGTATCACCCAACGAGACTTCATCGATGCCATATTCAAAAAGTTGATCACAAACACGGAAAACCTGATCAGTCGAAACCTCCCCTTCATACGGACAGCCGAAAACGGTTGAAACATAGCCCCTGACCGTTTTCCCGCTATTTGCTGCTGTCCTGATGACATCCTTCAATATTGGAAAGGTATCGGAAATCGACTTATTGATATTTTTTAGATTATGCGTTTCACTGGATGACATGAACACGGAAATATCATCGATATTGGCGTCAAGGGCCGACTCCAGTCCCCTTTGATTCGGTACAAGGGCCGCATAAGTGATACCAGGCTTGCGCTTTATTCCCTTAGCCACCAGGACAGCATCACTCAATTGGGGAATCCACTTTGGGTGTACGAATGAAGTCACTTCTATATAAGATAATCCTGTATCAGAGAGCTGATCGATCCACTCCATTTTGCTTTGTGCAGGTATTATGACCTTTTCATTTTGCAGCCCGTCACGGGGTCCAACTTCCTTAATTGTCACTTTTTCAGGCCAATTCATCATACCCCTCCGTCCCTTTATTCAATGACGGCCAAAACGTCGCCTTCATTTACGAAATCCCCTTCATTCACTTTTAGTTCTTTAATGGTGCCAGCTTCCTCGGCTGCAATGGGGATTTCCATTTTCATCGATTCCAAGATAATGATATCCTGTCCGTCGGTTACACTTTGCCCCTCATTTGCTACGATTTTCCAAACGCTTCCTGCCATGCTTGCCTTTAATTCTGCCATTTTATTTTCCTCCCGATCATTATGTTTTAAGTTATAC
>NZ_JBFUIQ010000252.1:0-2939 GCF_056401795.1 Peribacillus sp. P4_D6 | reverse complement strand
TTTATCCAGATGGCGGCGGTGTTTGGTATACAGCGAGCAAACACGCCCAAATTGGATTGATGCGCCAGCTTGCGTTCGAACTATCGCCTTCCATCCGGGTAAATGCCGTAGCCCCAGGGGGTACATTGACAGCACTCACGGTGATTCCACCGCTGCGTCCATTTGTGAAAATCGTGGATAATGATACGAAAGCAAGCAGCATTAAAAAACGGAATATTCTTCAACTTGCCCAGATGCCGGAAGATCACGTTGCGGCTTATGTACTGTTAGCCTCTGACGAATCACGCGCAATCACTGGTGAAATCATTTCCAGCGACGGCGGATTGTCAGTGCGGGGCCTTGGCTAAGCTGGAGAGGTATTTGAATACGTTAGCTGAATTGTAAGACGGGAAAGGAAGCACTTTCTTTATAGGGTTTCAAGCAAAATATAAAAATTTTAAATCATTCTCTAATTTTAGAAAGATATATCAAGTTTGGGGGCTTTAAGAGTTAGAGACTTACCTTTAGAAGGGGGCTGATCGTATGCCATTCGTAAAAGTAGAAGATTTAAGCATTCATTATGAAATAGAAGGTAATGGAGAACCTCTAGTATTATTACATGGTATGAGCAATAATTCACAGTCATGGAAGGAACAAATCCAGGAATTAAAGGAGCATTATACAGTAATCGCATGGGATGCTCCGGGTTATGGGAAAAGCTCAGATCCAGCAGAAGAATATAGACATTTTAAAGAGTTCGCACGTATTCTGAACGGCATGCTAGATCAGCTAAAGCTGGAAAATATCCATCTGCTCGGCCATTCAATGGGAGCGGCAATTGCGATAGAGTACTGTAGCCTGTACCCTAATAAGGTTAATAAACTCATATTAGCAGATTCGACAAGGGGGGCTGCTGCTCTATCAGCAGAAGAGAACGAGACGAAATTGAAAAATCGATTATTTTCAATTGAAAACCTTTCTACTAAGGAGATAGCGGAAAAGAGGATACAAGCACTGCTATCTCCCCATGCTTCAGAAAATGTCCATACACGAGTCAAAGAGATTATGACACAGATAAGACCGGCAGGATATCGTTCGGTAGCATATTCACTTTATCATCTGAATCAAATGAGTATGTTATCTCATATAGCTGTTCCTGTTCTTGTGATTTGTGGTGAGTTGGATACCGTAACTCCCATTAAGGAATCAGAAGCCATTCATGAAAAGCTAATAAACTCCCGGCTAGTGATTATTCCAGATGGCGGTCATTTGTGTTACCAGGAAAATCCAGGGGAGTTTAATTCGAGCATTTTGGAATTTTTGAAAGGTATTGAGTAGGAAAAGGCTTCTACAAATACTTCAGTAAAACCAGGGCCTAGATTAGAGAGAGGAATGAATAGGAAAAATGGCTAATTATACAATCGTTGATAAAGAAACGTGTATTGCTTGCGGAGCTTGTGGTGCTTCAGCTCCGGATATTTATGATTATGATGAAGAAGGGATTGCGTTCGTTATATTGGATAATAATGTTGGGGCAGCGATTATACCTGATGAACTCGAGGAAGATATGATAGATGCTTCAGAAGGATGTCCAACAGATTCTATAAAAGTGGCTCAAACATCCTTTGATGGTAACCCTAATAAATTTGAATAATAATTTCAGTTGCGTTTGTGACCAGTAGCTTTATAAATTTTAATGTGGTGACATATCCAGATTGTCATTGAAAGGGTGGATATTCTATTGCTTTTATCCATCATTTCTGAAAAAAAGGAAAAGGAAGAATTACTTGTGGAAACATTACAAGTTTATCGCTTGCAACCAGTAAATCATGTTCAGTATGAACAACCAACCTAGAAGAACAAGGAGTGATTGCATTGACAGAAGAAAAGAAGGTCTATGACATAACTATTATTGGCGGCGGACCAGTTGGCTTGTTTACTGCGTTCTATGGCGGAATGAGGCAAGCGAAGGTGAAAATCCTCGAAAGTCTTCCTCAACTGGGTGGACAGCTTTCGGCTCTTTATCCCGAAAAATTCATTTATGATATAGCTGGTTTTCCAAAAGTAAGGGCACAGGAATTGATAGAGAATTTAATAGAACAAATGAAAGTATTCGAACCAACAATTTGTCTTGAAGAAGCAGTTGAACAAATGGAAAAGCAAGCAGACGGAACATTTAAGATCACTACAAACCTCGATACTCATTTCTCTAAATCAGTGATCATTACTGCTGGAAATGGAGCCTTTCAGCCTCGTAAACTAGAATTGGAAGATTCAACACAGTTCGAGGATAAGAATTTGCATTATTTCGTGAATGATATGAACCGATTTAAAGGAAGAAAAGTGGCGATTCTGGGCGGTGGGGATTCTGCTGTCGATTGGGCCCTTATGTTAGAGCCGATTGCTGAAAAGGTAACATTGATACACAGAAGAGATAAATTCCGTGCCCATGAGCATAGTGTTGAAAAATTAGTGAATTCCTCTGTTGAGGTCAAAACACCTTATATTCCCTCCGAATTGGTAGGAACAGATCACATTACGCAAATAGTTTTAGAACACACTAAGACTCAACAAAAAGAAGTGGTTGACGTAGATGATTTAATTATTAATTACGGCTTTGTCTCTTCTCTTGGAGCGATTAAAGAATGGGGTCTAAACATAAATAAAAATGCAATTATCGTTAATTCCAAGCAAGAAACAAATATTTCAGGCATATACGCAGCCGGGGATATTTGTACGTATGATGGAAAGGTCAAATTAATTGCTTCCGGATTCGGTGAAGGTCCTACGGCAGTTAATAATGCCAAAGCCTATATTGATCCTTTGGCGAAAGTTCAGCCGCTCCATAGTACTTCATTATTTGGATGACCTTTCTCTAACAACAAGACTTTTCTGAAGACTAAAGTACATAGGCTGGGTCCCTAAGATAGGATAGGGGTCTCGATTGTCCGGTTTAAATC
>NZ_JBFUIQ010000251.1:0-2953 GCF_056401795.1 Peribacillus sp. P4_D6 | reverse complement strand
CAATTACAATTGATTGATAGTGATGCACAACTTGGTCATGGTTAATGTTTTATAAAACTCTAAAATGGATGAACGGATACTCCCTACTGTTTACTGTGAAAGTGAGTTTAGTTGCTTTACTATATAGAAAGGCCAAATCCCAATGACATGAATATTGAACTAAAAATGCAGGAAATAATGAACATAAATCTTTCTCTTTGCATAGGGTAGGAGGGTATGGTATATTAATTTTTGAGGAGGGATTGGCAATGGATGAAATGATGAATGGGCAAGATGCGGTGAATGAAGAAGAATGCTGTACGGCCTCTTCCCACGGCCGAAAGAGTCATCACTCAGAAGCAGTAAAAAAGAATTTAACGACCCGGTTAAATCGAATTGAAGGTCAAATTCGCGGTATAAAGGGTCTTATTGAAAAAGATACGTACTGTGATGATGTGATCACCCAAATAGCAGCTACACAAAGCGCGATGAATAGTGTAGCCAAGATTTTATTGGAAGGCCATCTAAGGAATTGTGTGGTGGAACGCCTGAATGAAGGGGATACAGAGGTTATAGATGAAGTGCTTGTAACGATACAAAAATTAATGAAAAAATAAAGGAGCAGTGGATAAAATGGAAAATGTAACATTGAATGTTAGTGGAATGTCTTGTGGTCATTGTGTGAATGCAGTTGAAGGGAATGTAGCCAAACTTGCAGGTGTTGAAAGCGTAAAGGTGCATTTGGATGCAGGAAAAGTAGATGTAGCGTTTGACAAGGAAAAAGTATCACTTGAGAAAATAAAAGAAACAATCGATGATCAAGGCTACGATGTCGAGTAAGTTATGAGAGTGCTGTTAAGCACTTCTTTTTTACAAAGAAATATACCCCATGGTGGTATAGGGAGGCGGGATGAAGTGAGCAGCCAAATAAAAGAAACAAGTTTACAGATTTCTGGAATGACTTGCGCTGCCTGTGCAAACCGAATTGAAAAAGGGTTAAACAAAATGGAAGGCGTTGAGGAAGCCACCGTTAATTTGGCTCTTGAGAAATCGGTTATTAAATATGATTCGGAAAAAGTAAGCAACCAGGACTTTGAAAAGAAAATTCAAGATCTTGGCTATGCTGTAGTAAAAGAGAAAAAGGAATTTACGATTACTGGCATGACCTGTGCTGCCTGTGCAAACCGAATTGAAAAAGGGTTAAATAAGATGGATGGGGTGAGCATGGCTAATGTCAATCTAGCGCTTGAAAATGCGACCGTCGAATATGATCCTTCCCAAGCTTCCCCAATTGATATCATTCAACGGGTTGAGAAGCTGGGGTATGGGGCGATCATCAAGGAAGATAAAGTGGAATCCGTGAATTTCCGTCAAAAAGAAATACAAAAACAAAAGAATACATTCATCTTTTCGGTCATTTTATCTTTTCCATTGTTATGGGCGATGGTAAGCCATTTTAGTTTTACTTCGTTTATCTATATGCCTGATTTCCTCATGAATCCTTGGGTGCAGATGGCATTCGCAACCCCCGTTCAATTTTTGATTGGAAAGCAGTTCTATGTTGGAGCTTATAAAGCCTTGAGAAATAAAAGTGCCAATATGGATGTATTAGTCGCGATGGGAACATCCGCTGCCTATTTTTACAGTGTCTATCAGGCGATCATTTCGATGGGGTCGCATCACAATACGGCACAACTTTATTTCGAAACAAGTTCAATTCTTATCACTCTCATTCTTTTGGGGAAGCTGTTTGAAGCAAAGGCAAAAGGACGTTCTTCCGAGGCCATCAAAAAATTGATGGGGCTTCAGGCTAAAACGGCATTGGTTTTAAGAAATGGGGAGGAACGGGAAATACCACTTGAAGAAGTCATCGTAGGGGATACGATTTTGGTGAAGCCGGGTGAGAAGATCCCTGTCGATGGCAAGGTAATCGAGGGGAACTCTGCCGTCGATGAATCCATGTTAACGGGTGAGAGCATTCCGGTCGATAAAACAAACGGTGATACTGTTATCGGTTCAACATTGAATAAGAATGGGTTTATCAAAATGAAAGCGACGAAAATAGGAAGGGATACAGCTCTTTCCCAAATCATCAAAGTCGTCGAAGATGCTCAAGGTTCGAAAGCGCCGATTCAACGGCTTGCTGACCAAATTTCCGGTGTTTTCGTTCCCATTGTTGTCGGAATCGCTCTTTTAACTTTTCTGGTTTGGATGATTTGGGTTAACCCTGGAGAATTCACACCTGCTTTTGAAGCGATGATTGCAGTGCTAGTCATAGCCTGCCCATGTGCTTTAGGCCTGGCCACTCCCACCTCTATCATGGCAGGGTCTGGAAGGGCTGCCGAATTCGGCATCTTATTTAAAGGCGGGGAACATCTGGAAACCACCCACCATATCGATACGGTCATCTTGGATAAAACGGGAACGGTAACGAAAGGTACCCCTGTGTTGACAGATGTCCTCATTGAGAATGGTATGGAGGAAGAACAGTTTTTATCATTAATCGGTGCAGCTGAAAAACAATCTGAACACCCTCTTGCTCAATCAATCGTTCAAGGAATTCAAGCAAGACAGATTTCACTTGCAGCGGTTGAAGAATTTGAAGCGATGCCTGGATACGGGATTAGAGCTGTGGCGGATCAAAAAGTGATATTCATCGGAACCCGTAAATTGATGAAGCAAAATAACGTGGATATCACTAAGGCGCTAACAGCGATGGAAGAATTTGAAGAGCAAGGGAAGACTGCAATGCTCGCTAGCATTGAAGGGGAATATGCCGGACTCATTGCTGTTGCGGATACGATAAAAGAAAGCTCGCTTGAGGCGATTAAAAGGTTAAAAGCAATGGATATCCAGGTCATCATGATAACCGGGGATAATCAAAGAACAGCAAATGCCATCGGACATCAAGTTGGCATTGACCATGTAATCGCAGAAGTCCTACCTGAAGGGAAAGCGGAAGAAGTGAATAAAC
>NZ_JBFUIQ010000250.1:0-2985 GCF_056401795.1 Peribacillus sp. P4_D6 | reverse complement strand
CCTTCGCTTTGGATAGCTGAGAAATGTACGAATACRTCGTCTCCGTTTTCGCGTTCGATGAAGCCAAATCCTTTTTCTGCGTTAAACCATTTTACTTTACCTTGTTCCATTGTTGTTGCCTCCTAGTGTGAATCCACACATTGTGTTACTACCCTTGCTCAATCATTAGACGAAAAGTTTTTCACTTATCAATCTTCCCGAACAAAAATAATTCTTTTTAAATATAACAGATAATGTCGGAATCTGCAAGCTAACAAGGAAAGATTATTAATGTATACAGAAAATGAACAATTCTTAATACCCTTTTTTGTAATCAAGTAAATTTGTTGAAGGTGTTTTACCATTTAGATAGTCCTTTAAATTCGGCATGAAAATATCCTGAATTAGCCTTTGGTCGTAAAATTCCGTATTTCCGGATGTGTGCGGCGTGATGATTACGTTGTTCAACTCCCATAAAGGGCTATTCTCAGGAAGTGGCTCCGTTTCAAACACATCAAGACCAGCACCTGCAATATCTTTGTCCTTAAGCGCTTGAATCAATTCGTTTTGAATGACCAGGTTTCCCCTTCCTATATTAATGAAAAATGCGGAGCGCTTCATTAACTTGAATTCGTTTTTACCGAACATATTCCTTGTTTCTGGGGTCAATGGTAATGTCACGACAATATAATCACACCTAGGAAGAAGATCAATCAATTGTTTTTGTGTGAACATCTCATCTACGAATTCTTCTGATTTACCGGAATGGCGCATCCCTAATACGGTCATGCCAAAAGCCTTGGCAATTTTTGCGGTTTCCTTTCCGATTTTCCCGACACCGATGATTCCGATGGTCTTTTCATGAATTTCCTGCTTCATATGTGCGTGATGCCAGGTTCTTGTCTGCTGTTGCTTAATATATGTATCTACTTTTCTTGTTAAGGCAAGCATTAACGCGAAAATTGTCTCTGAAATGGGATACGCATGAACGCCGTTTGCAGTTGTAATCTGAACATTCTTTTGTTCTAAATTGTCCAGGGGTAAAGCATTCACTCCTGCACTCCATGTCTGGATCCATTTAACATCGCTTGCAGCAATCGATACAGACATTTCCGCTTTCCAGCCTGCGATGACTTCTGCATCGGCGATATGATCTCTCCATTTTTCCGGGGATCTCCCGGTGATAACAGTCCACTCGGGAATCAATTCTTGGATCTTCTGTAATAAGATTTCATTCAAATTTTGGCTTATTATGAGTTTTCTTTTTGGCATAATTATCCTCCTGGATATTTTTTCTGAATTATACGTAAATTTCGATAATATTTCAATTGGGAAGGCGATTGCTTACCAATCTTGCTATAATACTAATAATCAATGGAATGGGGTGTAATCATGAACGTGAAAGAGATATATGGACAGCTGCCTGCCCTGGAATCAAAACGATTGATCATGAGGAAAGTCACCATGAATGATGCCGAAGACATATTCGCTTATGTATCCAACAATGAAGTTTCCCGTTACGTCACCTGGGAAGCCCATCGTTCCCTAAGTGATACAAAAGATTTTATCCGATTTATACTTCAAAATTATGAGGATAAGAAAATCGCTCCATGGGGCATAGAACACAAGGAAAGCGGTAAGTTGATAGGTACCATTGATTTTGTTTCATGGCAGGTTGACCATCATAGCGCGGAAATAGGGTATGTGCTTTCACCAGAATATTGGGGGAGTGGCTTGATGACGGAGGCAGCCCAAAAGATAATCGCCTTTGGCTTCGAAAATATGAACCTAGTTCGAATACAAGCAAGGTGCTTCGTTGAAAATTCAGGTTCAGAGCGAGTCATGCAAAAGGCTGGTATGTCTTTTGAGGGAATCATCAGAAAAGGAATGTTCGTCAAGGGGAAGCACCAAGATCTAAAGCTATATTCCATTATAAAATGATGGCCGCGTAGTCAGCTGATTAAAGGGAAAGTATAAGAAAAATATACATCGTTTGCGAAATCGTGAATTTCTGTTGTTGATTATGGTGGAAAGCCAGAAACAAACAATATGTGCAAATATTGAATCAAAAACTATACAAAACGTCTAATGTAAAAAGTCGTTTTGAAAAATATAATGAAACTATGAAATCGTGTTGAAATGGAGGGTTTATTTAATGACAGTTATCAATGAAGTAGAAACGTTGAAAAATTATATCGGTGGCAAATGGGTTGATTCCACAACTTCGAAACATGAACAAGTGCCTAACCCGGCAACAGGAGAAGCATTGGCAATCGTACCCCTTTCAACAAAGGAAGATGTAAACCAAGCGGTGGAGGTTGCTAAAAAGGCGTATAAAGAATGGAAAAAGGTCGCCGTTCCAAAAAGAGCTCGCTTCTTATTCCGTTACCAGCAATTACTGATTGAACACTGGGATGAGCTTGCAAAGCTGGTCACTATCGAAAACGGAAAAAGCTATACAGAAGCATATGGTGAGGTTCAGCGCGGGATTGAATGCGTGGAGTTCGCAGCAGGTGCCCCTACCTTGATGATGGGAAGTCAGCTTCCTGATATTTCCCCAGGCATTGAATCTGGCATGTATCGTTATCCAATGGGTGTCGTTGCCGGGATTACGCCGTTTAATTTCCCGATGATGGTGCCATGTTGGATGTTCCCGCTGGCAATAGCTTGTGGAAATACGTTTATCTTAAAACCTTCAGAACGGACACYGCTTTTGGCTAACCGTCTCGTGGAATTATTGACAGAAGCCGGTGTTCCGGATGGTGTTGTCAATATTGTCCATGGTGCCCACGATGTCGTGAATGGGATTTTGGAACATGAAGACATTAAAGCGGTATCATTTGTGGGATCCCAGCCTGTCGCAGAGTATGTATACAAAACGGCAGCTGCCAATAAAAAACGTGTCCAGGCTTTATCGGGTGCGAAAAATCATTCGATCGTCATGCCTGATGCAGATTTGGATAATGCCGTAACGAACATAACGAATGCAGCTTTCGGATCTGCAGG
>NZ_JBFUIQ010000249.1:0-2994 GCF_056401795.1 Peribacillus sp. P4_D6 | reverse complement strand
GAGCTATTAAGAAACGTGGCATCAATCCCATTTTGTTCGAGGGCATCTACTTGGTCCTTCATCAAGGAAATTAGTGGGGATATAACGAGTGTTACACCTGGTAACAGAAGGGCAGGAATTTGGTAACATATTGATTTACCTCCGCCGGTAGGCATGATTCCCGCTGTGTTTATTCCTCCCAACACCTGTTCGATAATCTGTTCCTGACCTTTTCGGAATGACTCATAACCAAAGTATTCTTGTAAATATTCACGTGCTTTTTCCATCAATTTACTATTCCTCCTATTTAACTTCTAAGGATTTATAAGGATCTATTTCTTCTATTGTACCTGCTTTTCCCGACAACCTAAAGGACAAAAAAGCAGACACAATATGTCTGTGTCTGCTTTTTTAATATATAAACATGTTTTGCATGGCTAAATTAATTCAGGATTTTCACTTTAACGTTTTTAACGCCCCAATTCACGGCATCCTGTTCGTTTGGAACAAATATGTCCACTCTATTCCCTTTGATGGCACTGCCTGTATCGGCTGCCGTTGCATAGCCATAACCTTCAACATAAACCTTTGATCCTAGCGGAATGACTGATGGGTCCACAGCAATCACCTTTGCATCAGGATTAGCTTTCAAGTCCACCCCTGTTGCTGTTGTTCCGCTGCAGCCTTGACAATCAGCCGTATAGGCGGTTGCACTAACAGTAATCTCTCTTCCAGATTCGGCTTGATCTTGGGATTCATTGTTTGAATCTGCTGGTTCCGATTGTTCAACCGGCTTTGTTTGTTCTGCTGGTTTAGATTGTTCAGCTGGCTTAGTTTGTTCAGCTGGTTCGGATTGCTCTGCTTGTGCAGCTTGCCCTGATTTCTGTGCAGGCCCTACACTTGCAGCTTCAACTTTGTTAGCTGCCGGTTTAATGACAATTTCTTGACCAGGATGGATTGTATCTGAACTTAAACCGTTCCAAGATTTAATATCATTTACCCCTACATCATATTTGTGTGCAATTCCCGATAATGTGTCCCCTGACTTTACTTTATAATGCTCTTCTTGAGAAATATGTATGGTTTCTCCGGCATAAATCGCGTCTGAAGACAAATCGTTCCAAGACTTAATATCTTCTACTGATACTTTATATGTTTGAGATATCCCCCATAATGTGTCTCCATCTTTCACTTTGACATCTTCTGCTTGTACCGGAATTGTGAATGCACCGGATATAGCAGCCGCTGCCGCTAACGATAAGATTGATTTTTTCATATGTTGTTACCTCCTTGTGAGCTGCTTTATAAGCTACGAGTTAAATCTTAACATAGTTTTTTTCTATACAAAGAACAAACAGATAAAGAATAGATGACAAACATCACAGTAAGATAACGGGACTATAACAAGATTTTATAATATTCTGAAAAAATATCATTTTCCATTTAATTCCCTTTCCAGGCCACAGCAGTCATATTATGCATTATAGAGGCATAAAAATTAGAGGCTATATCTTTACAAAGGAGGTATTTTTTTTGACTCGCGAAAAGACTTTTACCCTAGTTAAGTCATATAAACCTTTCCATAGTAAATTCGATCCGTGTCCGCCTATTGGGAGAAAGTATTACAGGACACCTCCTAATTTGTATATTAATTTTCAACCGCCCAATATGGAGCAGTTCACTCCGGAAGAAGCTTTGAAATACGGTACACTTTGGAAATTCTTTTATGATTTTTATGATAATCCATATCGGGAAAGGGAGACGTAAATGAATAAGAAACTGGATGATGAATATTATCAGTTGCTTGAACAAATACAGGCTGCCGATTTCGTACTTGTCGAGTTGACTCTTTATTTGGATACACATCCTAACGACCAGCAGGCTTTACAGCAATTCAATCAATTTCATGAATACTCCCAACAACTGAAATCGGTTTTTGAGCCTAAATATGGTCCATTATTGGGATTTGGGAACAGTCCAGGCGGTGAAAATAAATGGGAATGGGGCCAAGGCCCTTGGCCATGGCAGGTATAAGGAGAGATGAGCTATGTGGGTTTATGAAAAGAAGCTGCAATATCCAGTTAAAGTAAGAGACTGTAATCCCCGATTGGCTAAATATTTAATAGAACAATATGGTGGTGCTGATGGTGAGTTGGCAGCAGCACTCCGTTACTTAAATCAACGATATACAATTCCGGATAAAGTCATTGGCCTGCTTACGGATATCGGAACGGAAGAATTTGCCCATCTCGAAATGATCGCCACGATGATCTATAAGCTTACAAAAGATGCCACACCTCAGCAGATGGCAGCCGCCGGGCTAGGGGACCATTATGCCAATCATGATAGCGCCCTTTTCTATCATGACGCAGCAGGAAATCCATTTACTGCCACATATATCCAAGCCAAAGGCGATCCGATTGCAGATTTATATGAAGACATCGCCGCTGAAGAGAAGGCCAGAGCAACCTACCAGTGGTTAATTGACATCTCGGATGATCCTGATATCAATGATTCACTCAGGTTTTTACGCGAGAGGGAAATTATCCATTCGATGAGGTTCAGGGAAGCTGTGGAGATTTTAAAAGAAGAAAAAGGTAAAAAGAAGTTCTTTTAATGAAATTCATAATAAAAAAGCAGCGGATAAATCCGCTGCCTTTTTCATTTACGGTCTGAAGAATATGTCCATCCATCTTCCTGGTAAATCTTTTCTTCTTTCATCAGTTTGCCGAGAGCACGCTTGAACGCTCCCTTGCTCAAACCGAAGTGAAACTTGATATCATCTGGTGGCGTTTTGTCACCATAAGGCATTGCACCGCCGCGATTCATTAAATAAGTGAAAATGACATCAGCATCTTCCCCCATTAAATCTTGTTTAAAGGGGATTAAAGAAACGTTAAGCGTTCCATCTTCTTTACTATCAATGACACGCCCTTCAACTAATTCACGGGATTAAAGAAACGTTAAGCGTTCCATCTTCTTTACTATCAATGACACGCCCTTCAACTAATTCAC
>NZ_JBFUIQ010000248.1:0-3200 GCF_056401795.1 Peribacillus sp. P4_D6 | reverse complement strand
TTATATACCACCGTGATATCCGCTTTATGTTTTTTATGATAATCAAGCACTTCATTAAAATCCAATTTGCATACATGGCTTCCTGGGGAAATGATGACAGTATCTGCCTCTGCGCGTTCGAAAAAGCTGAGATGATCATAAAATTGTTTCATATCGCCTGTTACCGTTTCATCCGGATGGATAGGGGGCAAGATGTATAAGCCTCCTGAACGCCGATCCAAGTTCCATTCTTTACCTGAGCCAAGATGATCCATAACTGAAAGATACTTTTCTTTTGGGAAAACGGCTACTTTTGATACATCTGCATTAATGAGATTCGACATAGTAAAGTCAATCAAACGGTAGCGTCCACCAAATGGCACAGATGCTACATTACGGTGAGCAGTCAGATCTTTTAAATGTTGTCTTTCATTGATTAAGTTTATAATACCCAACACATTTTCCATAGCATCTTCCCCTTTTTCTAGTTAAGAGTGATCTTTTTTTTGTTTGGATTGATAATGGTCTGATTTTCACCAATTAAGGTAATATCGGATGTCACCGCTGAATTGCCAACTACGGCACCATCTTCTATAACACAATTACTGGCTATGATGCTTCTTTCTATATGAACGTTTTTACCAATCGTGACATTAGGCATGATGACTGAATCTTTTATGGTTGAACCATAGCCCACCTGTACATTATAGGATAAAACCGAATGTTCAATGTTCCCATGTATCATGCATCCTTCATTGATAAGCGACTGACTGACCTCGGCATCCGGTGATATATATTGCGGTGGATGATTTGCATTGCGGGCAAAAATTTTCCATTGCTGATCATTCAACTGGAAATTTGGCGTATCCTCCAATAAGTCCATATGTGCCTGCCAAAGACTTTCGACCGTTCCAACATCTTTCCAATAATCATTAAAACGGTAGGCATATAGCTTTTTTCGATCTTCAAGCATTTTTGGAATGATGTTGCTGCCAAAATCATTGGAAGAATTTTCGTCTTTTTCATCATTGATTAAATACCGTCTTAGGGTTTTCCAATTGAAAAGGTAAACTCCCATGGAAGCAAGATTACTTTTTGGGTATTTTGGTTTTTCGTCAAATTGTGTGACTTTATCATCATCATTGGTATTCATGATTCCGAAACGACTTGCTTCCTGCCACGGCACTTGAATGACCGCTATTGTTGCCTCTGCATTTTTTTCGATGTGATAATCCAGCATCTTACTGTAGTCCATCTTATAAATATGGTCACCAGAGAGAATCAGTACATGTTCCGGATCATAGTTATCAATGTATTGGATATTTTGATAAACAGCATTTGCCGTCCCTTTATACCATTCACCGCCTTCTTTCCCTTGATAAGGGGGAAGTACGGAAACTCCGCCAACATCCAAATCAAGGTCCCAAGCTTTGCCATTACCAACATAATCATTTAGAATCAATGGCTGGTATTGGGTCAGTACCCCAACCGTATCTATACCAGAATGAGTGCAGTTACTTAATGGAAAATCGATGATTCTATATTTACCGCCAAAGGGAACAGCTGGTTTTGCCAAACCAATCGTCAATTCGCCTAACCTTGAACCCTGGCCTCCTGCCAATAACATTGCTATCCATTTTTTCGCTCCCATTATTCGGTCACTCTCCCCCGTCTTTTTTTTGTTTGCTTCATAAAAATAGAAATGCCTAATGGAGGTACAGTTATTTCCATACTGTATGGTTGATTATGGTATGGTATCTTTTTAACATTAATGGGTTCTTCATTGATCTGACCCGATCCTCCGAAAGCTGCTGAATCACTGCTGAAAACTTCTATATATTTGCCTTGGGATGGTACACCTATTTGATAGTGAGCATGAGCCTGTGCAGAAAAATTACAGACAACAATGCAATAATCGCCTTTGCGTTTACCTCTTCTCATAAAGGTGATGATACTTTGTTCACTATTGTTCGGATCGATCCATTCAAAACCCTCCTGGACATGATCCAGTCTCCAAAGGGAGGAAGTTTGGCTGTAAAAGGCCTGAAGGGTACGGAAGTAATATGCCATCTTTTCGTGAGATTCATATTTCAAAAGCAGCCAATCCAATTGTTCCTCATCTTTCCATTCTATGAATTGGCCAAATTCTCCTCCCATAAATAGAAGCTTCTTTCCAGGATGCGTCATGAAATACCCAAAAAGTAACCGTAAATTTGCAAACTTCTGCCAATAGTCACCTGGCATTTTATTCAATAATGACTTCTTGCCATGAACCACTTCATCATGTGAAAAGGGCAAGACAAAATTTTCTGAAAAAGCATAGAAAAATGAAAATGTTAAGAGGTTATGATGATATGGCCTTTCATTTGTTTCAAGTTTCATATAACGAAGGATATCGTTAGTCCATCCCATATTCCATTTGTAATTAAAGCCCAGGCCGCCTATATCGGTAGGTGAAGTGATAAGTGGCCGGTCTGTCGCTTCTTCAGCCATCATTAATGCATTGGGATATTTCTTGAAAACCACTTCGTTAAGTTTTTGTAAAAATTGTATGGCTTCCAGGTTTTCCTCACCGCCAAACTGGTTTTTCAGCTTGACCGGCAATGGATTATCATGATTCAAGTAAACCATTGACGATACCGCATCGACACGAACCCCATCAATATGGTATTCATCCATCCAAAACATTACATTTGATATAAGGAAACTGATTACTTCTGGTTTAGTAAAATCAAAGTTGTATGTCCCCCATAACGGGCGATCTGCTCTCGTGTAATCAATTGGTTCATAGAGAGGTGTACCATCAAAACGGGAAAGTCCATGCGCGTCTTTACAAAAATGGGCGGGAACCCAGTCAAGGATTACTCCTATGCCCTTTTGGTGGCAAAGGTTAATTAAATATTTAAAATCTTCCGGTGAACCGTACCGACTGTTTACGGAATAATAACCCGTGACCTGGTATCCCCAAGATTTATCAAAAGGGTGTTCCATTATGGCCATGATTTCAATATGTGTAAAACTATTATCAATCACATATTCAACTAATCTATCAGCCAATTCACGGTACGAATAAAATTCACCATCTTCTTTCTGTTTCCATGTTCCTGGGTGCACTTCATAAATGGACATGGGTTTTTGATAAATATTTTCCTTTTTCCTATCGGCTATCCACTTCGAATCTTGCCATTCAAAATTATCCAGCCTTTTAATGACCGAAGCAG
>NZ_JBFUIQ010000247.1:0-3200 GCF_056401795.1 Peribacillus sp. P4_D6 | reverse complement strand
GCTGATAGGTATCGATGGCTTTGTTAATGCAATGTTGAAAGTCATGATACGGAAATTGATGCCAAGCGGGAGCGGAGGTAACAAAGTCGATGTCTGTTGTGGGTTCGCTTTTACCATCAAATTCTTTTTGTACGACATAATATCCGCTTTTAGGAACGGCGTAGATTAAATGCCTCTTTTCCAATTCTTGCAGGGCTTTCAAGACTGTACTTTTACTACATTGATGTTGATCGCTTAATTGACGGATAGATGGGAGTTTAAAGCCTGCTTTGAGCCGTCCATTCTGGATGAGAGATTCAAATTCATTAAACAAAGCTACGTATTTTAGCATGATTACCTCCTAAAACTGTACCGTTACAGATGCTTCATATTTGTATTGTATCGTAGTGGAACTTTTAATACGATACTAACAACCGGCCGGGTGTTGAAAAGGAGGATTACTCAATATGCCAGAAAATAAAAAAGCCTATCTTGCGGCGATACTTTATGCCATTATTATTGGATTTTCATTTTTCTTTACAAAAATATCATTAATGGAAGCTAGTCCGCTAGATACATTGGCACATCGATTTACGATGGCTTTCTTGATCGCCATAATCATTAAGCTATTAAGGAGGACATCAGTGAAAATGAGTGCAAAGGATTCTGTGAAAATTCTTCCGTTGGTGTTCCTTTATCCAATTTTATTCTTTATTTTTCAAGTGTTTGGTCTCATTTATACCTCATCTTCAGAAGCGGGTATTATCCAAGCGACCATACCAATTTTTACGTTATTATCAGCTTCATTATTTTTGAAAGAATACGCAGGTAGAGCTCAGAAATTTTTTCTTTATTTATCTGTTACGGGGGTTATCTTTATCTTTGTCATGAATGACTTGCAACATGCGGCTCACAGTTGGAAAGGAACGATCCTGATCTTATTATCCTCGATTGCCGCCGCTCTTTATAATGTGATAGCGAGGAAGGTAACAAAGCAATATTCACTATTTACGTTAACGTATGTGATGACTTTCTTTGGTTTTGTGACTTTTAATAGTATGGCCGTCATTAACCATATAATTAACCATTCCATCAGCAGCTTTTTATTACCCTTCACAAGTAGTGCATTCCTCATTTCAATCGTATATCTTGGGGTATTATCGTCTTTGCTTACTGCTTTTTTATCAAACTATTCATTATCTATATTACCAGCATCTAAAATGAGCGTTTTTAGTAATTTAGCGACATTGATTACAATAATGGCAGGGGTGATTTTCTTACATGAATCGATTCATTATTATCATGTAATAGGTGCAATGATCATTCTTGCTGGGGTAATCGGCACGAATTATTTTGGTGGAATTCAATCCAAGCAAAATAGTAAGACTTTTGCCGACCCATTGCTGAAAAGGGAGGTAAAGTAATGAATAAATATGTATTGTTACTCTTGATTAGTGGTATATGGGGATCTCAATTTTTCTTTATTGCATTAGTCATAGAAAATGTTGGGGTTATTACATTATCAGCCATCAAAGCATGCATCGGCGGTATCTGTTTACTCTTCTTTGGTTTGTTTTTATCAAAAGAAGAGCGAAAAGTACCCAGGGGTTATTATAAATGGTATATTATCATTGCTTTTTTCGAGGTTGTACTCCCATTCGTTTTTATTGCACAAGGCCAGAAATCGGTGCCTAGCAGTATCGCCGCGGTGCTGATTGGAATGGTTCCCATCTTTACCATCCTTTTTTTACTAGCATTTTTCAAAAGAAAAAGCACAAGGCCGCAGATTACAAGTATCCTATTCGGATTTGCAGGTATTGTCTTCCTTTCCTGGCCGACACAAGGAATCCAAGACCTTTCTAACAGTATTCAGGGGAACATCCTCATGATATTGGCTGCTATGAGTTTTGGATTATCATTGATTTTCATGGAGAAATTAAACGAGGGTTCTTCCGTCATTCATATGAGAAATGTATTACTGATTGCCAGTGCATTGCTCATACCCATGTCCCTTTTGTTTGAGCAATCTTTCAAATTGGATATAGCACGATCTCAATCCATCTACTTAGCGATTTTAGGCATTTTCCATGCAGGTGTTGTTTATGCATTATTTAATAGGCTGATTCGGCAAGAAGGCGCATTATTTACTTCATATAGTAATTATATAGTGCCAGTCATCGGAATGATTTTAGGGTTTTTCTTTTTACATGAAGCGTTGTCCATTCATCAATTGATTGGGATGGCTATAATAATGATGTCATTAGTTTTTTTAGACGAAAAAATAATTATCAAATTGAAAAATGGGCAGCAGGTTTAATATTTTTTGTAAGATCATTTTTAGTTTTTTGATCAGCAAATGAATATATGGTAAAAGAAGCATCTGCTGAGGTTAATGCAGATGCTTCTTTTACTAAATGGGGTAATTAATTTATTAGGGCTAACCAGTAATAAATGCTTATATTTTTATTTATTCTGCATTAGATAGTGAAGCGTTTTTCTCCATCTTCATTATAATAAATCCACTCCAGGCAAACATTAAGGAAGCAATGTAAAAGATGCTGCCAATCGTTAAAAAGTCGACTAAATATCCGGTTGCAATCACCGCAGCTGCAGCACCGATGGATGTCCAAACATGATAGTTTCCAATTTCCTCACCCGCTGTTTTCTTCGTAACATATCTTGCAAGTACCGTTTTTTCTGTGTTTTTTTGTACTGCCCCAAGTACCCCCATAATGATTTGCAGGAGATAGACATGCCAAATTTCATATGCGAGTGGAAAGGCAAGAAGAATTAGTGCCATCCCCCATGAATAGATAAGGAGAAATGCTTTGTCACCGGCTTTGTCAGTGAGTTTTCCGATTAAAGGATAGCTAAGTGCTGCAGTCAGTGAGAATATTCCATATGCCCAACCGAATTGCGAATAACTGGTGCCTACATTTTTGATTAGCAAAATATAAAAAGGGAAAATCATGCTGGCAGCCATCCCAACAGTGCCTTGGTAAAAAACGAAACGTTTATAATTCATGGATGATACTCCTCATAGAAAAGATTCATGAAGCGATTATCAGGATCGTATTTCTTCTTTAAATGAAAGAATTCCTCAGTACGCGGATACGCTTCAAATAATTGTGTCTTGGTTGGATACCCATAATAGGGCAGGTAGTAGCTGCCGTTATGATCAAGCGTCACATCTATCATGTTTCGGATGACCCTTCCCGTAT
>NZ_JBFUIQ010000246.1:0-3238 GCF_056401795.1 Peribacillus sp. P4_D6 | reverse complement strand
GTATACCAAACACCGCCGCCATCTGGATAAAAACTTGCACCGGACACGGTAAAAATAATATTGCCATTCGTTTTTTTCAGTTCTTCAAGAGCAGCTTTAGCTCCGAAAAAAGAGCCTTTTACGTTAATATTGAATAGGAAATCATACGCTTCGGAAAGCGCCTCGGGAGTCACATCGGCAAATTTGGCAAATCCATCGAACACGCCTGCATTCGCAACGAAGACATCTAACTTTCCGAATTGCTCAACAGTAGCTTTGACCACTTGCTCATTGTCTTCGTATTTGCTTACATCTCCCTGATAAGTAAGGATGTTTTCACCAAATTCTCCTTTCATTTTCGCTAATGTCTCTTTAGAGCGGCCGATAATGCTCACTTTTGCTCCTTCTTGTATAAAACGGCGTGTGACAGCTTCTCCTATTCCAGAAGCTCCCCCTGTAATCAAAACGACTTTATCTTTTAAGGCCATGCCCATTGTCTCCACCCCTTCTGATATCTTTCAAACATAATGAACGGTTATCCAAAGATCGGTTACAGTTCAAATATACGGTCTTGTAGCGAGGACATAACCCCAACAAATGTTTTATATACAAAACTATGTTTTTTATATAAACAATTCTAAAATGTAATCGCTTCATTGTCAATGTAAGTGTAAAAAAAACTGAAACCATCGTTCGGGAATATGTGCCTTGTACTATATCAAGCTGTGGTCATCCTTATTCCTGTGTACACGTCAATGAGTATTCAAGATTTATTGTGGTTCTCAGTAAGAACCTAGCGTCCCTTCTTACTGAGAGACCCTTTCTAAAAAACGTATGATATTACTTTTTTTGCCCTCTATAAAGTTACTTTGTTTCCTGTTGTATTACTTAGGTGATTTTCGGTAACTTCTTGTTTAATCATAAACAAGTACGCGACAAACCCCAGAGTGGCTGCTACTATCAGCATGGCAATGGAGGGACCAAAATCACCGCCAGACATATCGCGGCTCCACCCCATGATATAGCTTGAAAATCCACCCATAATATTCGTGAATCCCATTAAACCGGCCGCGCGTCCCGCTGTTTCAGGTGTTGAAAATTTGATGATGAAGAAATTGGTTAGATGAAACATTCCTCCCTGAGTTCCCATGGCGAGCCCCATTGAAACCCCGGCCATAATAGGACTAGGTGCAAGGACAGCGATTGTCAAAAATACTGCTGTTAGTATGAAAAGAATCGTCGCAAGCAAGCTCGGGCGTTTCGTTTTGTCCGCCAGAAATCCGCCAGCCAGGACAAATCCTAGCGCGAATAGCCATGATAATGAGGTAATCCCAGTCATTGCATCTCTTTCAAAGCCTTTGGCCTCCACGAGATAGGTAGGAAGCCAAATACTGATTCCAAAGAACAGAAAGGACGACATCAAATTGCCAAACCAGACAATCCAATAACGATAATCCTTTGCGAAGAATTGCTTCAACTGCACATCATGCATTTCGTCCTTTTGGCGAATATAGGAGACTTCCTCATTACTCATGCGTGGATGTTCTTCAGGCGTATTACGAGCCAAATACAGGAACATTGGAATATTTATAAACAAGTTAAAGGCGGCGAGAGCAAAGAACGCGGCCTGCCAATGAAATGTTGAAATAATGAGGATGAGCATAACGGTACCCACTGCCGGGCCAAGGTAGTTTCCAGTAATCCAGAATGACTGTGCCCTGCCAAGCTCTCTTTTATTAAACCAATTCGATATGAATTTACCCGATATCGGGATCATCATTCCTTCACCGATTCCGAGGATGACCCTACTAATTAAAAACATTTCGTATGAAGTGGACAGTCCTCCCATGACCATTGTCGCAGTCCATACCAGTAAACCTAAAACCGCTGTTTTCCGCGCCCCTAACTTGTCGATAATAACACCCCAAAAAATGTTGGAACAGGAGTATGAAATCATGAATATAAAGGAGATCAAGCCAATTTTCGCATTTTTATCCGGGCCAGTCAGACCAAGATCACTTAAAAATCCCGGATCGGTTTGGATAACAGAGATACCTACTTTATCAATCTGACCGAAAAACCAGAAGAAAAAAATAGGAATCGCAATGTACAACCATCTTTTTTGACCTTGTAACATGTTATTTCCCCCTTATAATAGGCTCGTTTGAATGCGCTTTCATGATTTTCGATACAAAATGGCTAACATGCTATCAAACTTCACCAACTCCTCCTTTCAAAAGATAGCAGCAACTTTTGTTTCATATAAAAAACATTGTTACCAATATTTAATGTTATATTGAATTTTCTTAATAGTCAATAATATTCCGAATAATATTTTTTAGCAGAAAAAAGTAGTTTTATATACAAAACTAAATAAGGTAGAGTTTCGATAAAACAACCCGAAACAATACCTTACCCATCTATCACATAAAACCAGCTAATGTTTCTGCAAATCCTCGTACCTTAGGTAATGCATCTCCTTAATTATTTGAAACATCATGATCTGCAGCAATAAAATGTCCACCATGTGACTGAAGCGCTTCTTAGTCTAGTTCCGTTCAAGTAAAGAGTTTTAACCGGGAATAGTATGACGGTTTTCTGTCCATCACCCCAACTTATGCTGCAGCTTGAGGTGAATAAGGCATACAATTCCTGAACCGCCAACCAACGTTTCCTTAGATAGGTAAACCCAAAATTGAAGAATGATTCTTCTTCCGCTCATTCGGTTGCCGTCTTCCTTTTATAACGATTCTTTATAAATATATAAAAATTAACTATTTTTATTATTTATCATTCAATGTTAGCATTTTGTTATAATTTATTTGAAAGGATGAGAGATGAATGACTATCCAATATTCTGAATTCGCAGTATTCGGGCTCGGTCCCATCGGAATTGAAATTCTACGCAGTGCTTATCAAACGAATCCTCAATCTATTATCGGTGTTGTCGATATTGACCCCGATAAGGTAGGGAAGGATATTGGCTTCCTGATCGATGAAAAGGAAACGAACAAGTGTGTAGTTCCCCATATCCAGGAAGTAAATACTGAAGCTGACCACCCTATCGCCCTACATGCAACCGGTTCCAATGCACAACAAGTATGGCCCCAAATCAAAGAGCTGCTAGATCACGGTTTTTCAGTGGTTTCCACCTGTGAACAGCTTTCCTTCCCTTGGCATCGCTACCCTTTACTTTCAAAGGAAATAGATGATTATGCTAAAGCAAAAGGACTTAGTGTCATCGGGACCGGAATCAATC
>NZ_JBFUIQ010000245.1:0-3260 GCF_056401795.1 Peribacillus sp. P4_D6 | reverse complement strand
GTGTGTGCTCACTTAAAATTTAACGTTGGCGCTTTGTTTTGTTCAGTTTTCAAAGAGCAATTTCCACAATCGTTCTTTCGAACGGCTGTTTATTCATCATAACATCTTATTGATTAGTTGTCAACTTCTACGAAGTTTTTAACTTATTTTAAATCGCTGTGTTTTTCAGCGACCATTTCATCTTATCATTTTCATAGTAAGAAGTCAATAGTTATTATTTCTTTCAGCAACCTGCCAAAAGCGATGAAGTTTTTGGCATGTCTTAGTTGGTGCTTATTTATATTAATCCCATTTCACTTTAAAGTCAATGCTTTTTCTCCATTTCTTATATTTATATATTACCGGTGATTAGCATCTTCAGTTTATCAACAATTCCAAGACAGCACTTATATAATAGAAAGACGAAAATGACCTGATAATTATCTTTATATCCTTTTGATGCTTCTTAATAATAGTGAAGTTTTGGAACATAACCAAGTTGACTTCATAATTTTCATTATGCTATTATATAACCAAGTAAAATAATCGGAATAGTTAATTTTATTAAAACCTTCTATTAACAAAACTTAGCTAAATCAAAGGAGATGGGAATATGACAGCAGCAATGGTAATACCAGGTGCGGAATCTTTTTTCTTACCCGGCAATTCTATCGGCATCCTTATTTGCCATGGTTTTAACGGAACGCCACAAAGCGTAAGGTATTTAGGTGAAAAATTTGCCGCCAAAGGCTTTACTGTCTTCGCTCCTCGACTGGCAGGCCACGGAACGGATGAATATGAAATGGAAACAAGTCATTATCAGGAATGGATACAAGATGTTGAAATGGCTTATGCAAAATTAAAGCGAACCTGCACCCATGTTTTCGCCATCGGACAATCAATGGGAGGCGCCCTTGTTCTCGATTTAGCGACAAAATTGGCTTGTGATGGAATTCTTACTATCAACGCCGCTCTCCAAGTTCCTGAATATGAAAGATATCGTAACCAATCGGTTCCACGCTTCATTCCCGAAGGCAAGCCTGACATAAAAGACGATATACCTAAAGAAATCACATATGACCAAGTTCCGTCAAAAGCGATTAATCAATTGCTTGATATAATGGAACATACCAGCCAAAAACTAATAGACGTTTCGTGCCCGATTCTTATCTTCCATTCACCAGAAGACCACGTTGTACCGGACTCGTGTTCCTATCRGATTTACGATACTGTCATGTCCGGTGATAAAGAGATGGTGCGCCTTGAAAATTCATATCATGTGGCGTCGTTGGATCATGACAAAGATCATATCATTGAACATTCCTATCAGTTCATTCAAAGGTTAAGTAAAAGGGAAATAATCGCTTCTTAAAACTCCTTTCTCCATAAATCAGGTTTACCCATACACTTCATGGGTAAATACAGTATATAAAGAAAAAGGAGGTAACATAATGAGCGGTTTATCAGACAAAGTAAAGAGTGCTGTAAATAAAGTTAAAGGTGAAACGAAAGACCAAGTCGGAAACGCGAAAAATGATCCTCACTTACAAGCAGAAGGTAAAGCCGATAAATTAAAAGGCAATCTCCAAGATGGCATTAGTAAATTGAAAAATGACCGTTAATTGCAAATAGCCGAATACAGGAATCACTCTCTTAACGAACATTCTCATTTCATTATAAAAGTGACCCCCCCCTTTTATAGAGAAGAGGCGGCAGATGATCTRCCGCCTCTTCCTTCTTCAATTCGCTTGAATAACCACAACACACATATCATCAGGCTGATCTTGCTGCATTTCAGGTGACATCAAAAAATCGATAGGGGGAGATTCTTTACAATCAAACCATCTTGTCGAGACCGCTTCTTTTATTTGGTCGAGCCCTTCCGTCCCTTCTCGATCTATTGCTTCCATGACTCCATCCGTAAATAGCATAAGCTGAATCTTCTCTTCATAATGAATGACGGATTTCTCTATTTTCATCTCGGTGAAGAAACCAACAGGACATGTCCCTTTTGAAAGGGAGACCACTTTTCCATCGTCCATTAAAGCAAATCCAGGAGGATGTCCGGCATTTACATATTCCACTGTCTTTTGCTCTGTATCAATGATCATATAAATAGCGGTAAAATAATAATGCACTGGATTATCATCTTTATTAAGGGTACTCATCCAGCGATTCATTTCATTTATTACTGACACTGGGTCCGAATGGGTCCTGATGGCATCCCTCAATACGGAGGATATGAACATACACACAAGCGAGGCGGATATGCCATGCCCCATCATATCCAACAGGATGATCCCATACCGATTTTCAKCAATGCGGTGCCAATAGTACATATCCCCTGCTAATTTATTCGCAGGTAAGTATGATGCCCTTATAGTTAAGTGGTCATTTATAATGGGTTCACTTAATAAGCTGCTTTGAACCTGCATGGAAAGATCCAATTCATTGCGTATTTTTTCATCCTGCATTTTATGCCAATCTTTTTCATATTTAAGTCTTAACCCCACGCGAATCCTCGCAAGTAAATCTATTTTATTGATGGGCTTCATTATATAATCAATTCCGCCAACATCAAGTGCCTCGGCCACCTTGTTTGAATCTTCAAGGGCGGTCACAAAAATGACGGGAATATCTCTAAGGTGAGGAATACTTTGAAGTCTCCTRCACGCCTCTATCCCATCGATCTCCGGCATCATGATATCAAGCAGAATGATATCAACTGAAGTCTCTTTAGGTTGCGGACTATCCACCTGTAAATATTCAAACATCTCAACAGCTGAAGTTAATGATAGAAAATCCGTATAGCCAGCTCGTTTTAGAATTTTCTCTATAACGAAAAGGTTAACCTGGTTATCATCTACGATTAAAATCGTCATTCTTTCATTCCCCTTTTGGCTTATATCGAGCGGCAACATTTATCTTTTTTATATGGAACAGTACTTATATAAAGCTCCCTTAACAGGGATTTTTCCATTATATTATAACGAAGTTCAGTCTCTTTTAATAATAATAAACTGCAGTCGAGATTTTGCATGGAGACCAACTCATTATATATACCCCTTCTTATGATGCCTTAAACATAGTGAAGCAAAAAAAATGAAAAATAATTTAATCAAAAAAGAAAGAGTCCGCATAAATGCGAACTCTCAGACTGTAGACAAACTCGATGAAAATCGAGTTTGTCTATTTTTTATGGCTTGTACAATTTGGACGTTGATTTCCACTCTAGGCACTCGCTTTCCGCGGGCGGTCGGGGAGCCTCCTCGGCTTTCGCC
>NZ_JBFUIQ010000244.1:0-3280 GCF_056401795.1 Peribacillus sp. P4_D6 | reverse complement strand
CCCTTCTGCACCTAATAAATCCAAACGATTCGGATTGCTGACATATCCTTGTTCCGTTTTTGTTGCATCGGTTAATATCATTTTCCTGAAAAATTTCATCTGTTTTCCAAACACCTTTACAAGTAGGATGAATACCAAAATGGATACGGTGACCGCAATTAGCAAGGAGATCGTCATATGGACCGGATCACCTGTCGCAAGGAATAGACTCCCCACTACCGCTGTAAACCCGAGCAGCCCGATAATCCCCCCTGGGATAAAAAATTCAATTAGTACGAGAATGACCCCAATGATGAACATCGCTAACGATTCGTATCCGGTGATACCGGCGACAAGATGACCATAGAAGAATAAGACAAGACTGGTGATTCCAATTACGCCCGGAATTCCAAAACCGGGTGAAAACAATTCCATCACAATCCCGATTCCSGCTATCGTTAATAAAATGGGAACGACGATCGGGTTGGTCAAAAAGCGGGCTAGTTTCTCAGGAAAGCTTTCTTCGATTGACCGAATATCAGCATCTTCAACTCCAAGTATACTATACAGCTCCGCTTTTCCAGAGACGGTACCTTCGCTATACCCAGCCTTTTTTGCCTGTTCGGCTGTAAATGTCAGCAGCTTCCCTTTTTCCGCTCCATATTCGGGTAGATCGATGTCAACATCCGCCATCGCCTGGGCGTATATGGGATCACGTCCATTTTGTTCAGCAGCGGTCTTCATGGCAGCCAACCAATAAGATTGCGCTTTCTTACTTGCAGCGTTCCCTGTTGAATCAATCACAGCTGCAGATCCCATGGTGGCACTCGGAACCATATAGATCTCATCCGCACTTAAAGAAATGTATGCCCCTGCAGATAAAGCCCTGTTATTGACATAGGCAACTGTCTTTATTGGTGAATCCGCCAGTAACTTTGCAATTTCCCCCGCTGCATCCACAGCACCTCCAGGGGTATTCACCTCGAAAACGACAAGATCTGCATCTGCTGCTTCAGCAGTGGTCAGTGCTCGTTCCAAAAAGGCCGTGAGTCCCTTTTCCACCGTTTCTTCAATGGGTACATGGTAAACGATCTTCTCGTTTGCAGATACCGTCGCTCCACCAAAGGAAGACATGGTGAACAGCAATCCAAATAGGAGAACAGATAAATAACGCCAAATTTTCAACGGAACGCCCCCTTTCCCGTATTAAACGCGGTAAGTGTCCCATTATCCAGGAACTTACCAGTAAATTCAGCCCGCAACTAAAATTCGAATAAGGAGCAATTGAAGCAACCCTTTACCCTGTTCTTTAGTTATTACGTATGTATATGAAAAAGGTTTCAAAAAAAAGCAAATAAAATTAAAAGTGCCACAATTATCTTGGGCTTCGTTTCAATAATATACGCATAAAATTCATGAAATACACAAAAACCACAGGCAATTTGCCTGCGGTTAGGTTTCGAGTTTTAAGTTTAGAGTTTAAGATAGATGTTGTTGTACTAATTTGTTAACTAGAGAACCATCCGCTTTACCTTTAACTTTAGGCATTAAAGCTCCCATAACTCGGCCCATATCTGCTTTGGATGTTGCATTGACTTCTAAAATCGTTTCGTTAACGATTTTAGAAATGTCTTCTTCTGAAAGTTGCTGAGGCATATATGCCTCTACGTATACTAGTTCGGTGCGGACTTTATCCACGAGATCTGAACGACCTGCGTTTTCAAACTCCTGGAGGGAGTCTTTGCGTTGTTTTAATTCGCGAGAGAGCACTGTCAATTCTTCATCATCTGTTAAATCTTGTCTCTGCTTCAAGGCTTCGTTTTGAATAGAAGCTTTCAGCATCCGAATAACAGATAGTTTGTCCTTTTCCTTGTTCTTCATCGCTTGTTTCATATCATTATTTAAACGCTCGAGAAGACTCATCTTTCCACCCTCTCTTAGAATTTACGTTTTCTTGCAGCTTCAGACTTTTTCTTACGTTTTACGCTTGGTTTTTCATAAAATTCACGCTTCCTAGCTTCCTGAAGCGATCCTGCTTTAGATACAGTACGTTTGAAACGACGAAGAGCATCTTCAAGCGATTCGTTTTTACGAACGACGGTTTTAGACATCTCTTTCCCTCCCTCCGAAAACAACACACTAACTCAAGTTGTCAACATGTTATACATGTACTAAACAATTATAATATATCATCTTTAGCAGGTCAACCAATAAAATCAAACTTATTTTGAATATAATCGTGTTATTATCATATTTTTTCACTTAGCGATGATTCAACTTGCATGAAATTCCAATTTATAGCATGTCCCCCGTTAATGGGCCATAAGCTTACTATGAGGTGACAGTCATGCATGAGCTATTTTTATTCATTTTATTCATAGCGATATTTCTGGCAGGGATGTCCGTTTTACGAATCGGACTGTTCAATATGTCCGGTGCAGCATTAAAAACATTTCTCTCAAAGGTTACAGATAAGCCATGGAAAGGCTTCTTGGCCGGAACCATCTTTACCGGGATCCTGCAGAGCAGCTCGGCGGTCATGGTCATGACGGTCGGCCTCGTTTCCGCAGGAAGCTTAACATTCCCGCAAACAATCGGGATCATTCTTGGAACGAATATCGGATCCACCTTTACAGCAGAGTTCATGACTTTCTCTTTGGATCGCTGGATCATTCCCGGTGTCGTAAGCGGCGCTTTCCTTTGCTTCATGCCAAAAGCATTTCCGAGAAGCCTAGGAATGTCCCTGATCGGAATCTCGGCCATCTTCGCGGCGATGAGCGGTTTTAAAACGCTTTCGACACCGATTGCAGCCTATCCATCCATACAAACGCTTATACATTACATAGAGGGCCATATGAGTTATGCCCTGATTGCCGGGTTATTATTGACGGCACTCATTCACTCCAGTTCTGCAACCATCGGGATAGCCATGAGTTTTTTGATGAATGGGGAGTTATCCGTGTCCTCGGCAATCATCATCATGCTCGGATCGAATATCGGCACTTGCATCACCGGATACATGGCCAGCATCGGTTCTGGCAGACAAGCTGCATTTACAGCTTATGCACATATTTGGCTGAACATCATCGGGGTTGCCGCATTCCTGCCTTTGGTGGACATCCTGGAAAGCACGGCCGCCTATTTCACCGAAAACAAGGGAACACAGCTCGCGCATGCCAGTGTCATTTTCAATATCTTGACTTCTTTGGCCGTCTTGCCATTCGCACGGCAATTCTCCAACCTCATTCTTTTGGTGCATCGGCCACACTTAAAAAAATAAGGGCAGTCCAAAGTCATTGGC
>NZ_JBFUIQ010000243.1:0-3290 GCF_056401795.1 Peribacillus sp. P4_D6 | reverse complement strand
TTTTAGATCAAGTGTTTCCTGAATACCGGAAGGTTTTTGGGGATCTATATTCAAGGGTTTCTTTATTGATCTTAAAGGAATATCCCACTTCAGAGGAGGTATTAACAGCCGGAGAAAGTAAACTAGCAGAGAGTGTTATAGAGTTCTGTCCTAGCCGATCGGGTCAATGGGCATGGGAAAAAGCAAAAAAAATAATGGACTCCGCATCTCGAAATCCATTCCAAAAAAACGTGTAGTCACGTAATCAATCTTCGTATGTATATTGAGTTGCTTTTTCATTACCAGGGGCACCTCTCTGAGTTGGAAGATCGWATAGTGGCCCTGGCAAATGAACTAGAAGAATATAAGATCATCCAATCGATTCCCGGTATMGGAGAAAAAATCGCAGCCACGATTATCTCTGAAATTGGTGAAATCGATCGGTTTAATCACCCGAAAAAACTAGTTGCCTTCGCTGGAGTAGATCCAAGTGTTCACTCATCGGGTAAGTTTACGGCAACCATTAACCGTATTACGAAAAGAGGTTCGAGCAGATTACGTCATTCTCTGTATCTTGCCGTACTATGCGGCATAAGGAGTTCAAGGAACAAAAAGCTTTCTTTGATAAGAAAAAATCGGAAGGAAAGCCAGCCAAAGTGGCGATCGTTGCCTGTATGAATAAGCTTCTTCATTGGGTTTACGCTTTATTAAAGAGAAAAGAAGCATTCCTAGATTTATCCTGATTAACGGTTTTATGAAACAGAGAAAAATCCTTCCAAAAGGGTTTTGGAGGGTTATTTGTCATGAACAAAAATAGTATATCATAAGGGAAATGAAAATTTTAGAGAAAGATATTGACATCCTATTAGCTGGTTTAGTTGATGAAGGAACACAAAAATGACCAATCTTTTTTATAAAAGAATAATCCAATTAAATAGTATAAGGGCATGTTTTGATTCATCTTTTTTCAAAACATGCCCTTTCTATTTATTCATTCACCTTATTAATATACATTTTTTTCTAAATGAACACTTGAATATTTAATTCACATCTATTAAACTAGTGATTAGTTGTTAAAAAACACCAGCTAAGGAAAAAATTAGTTGTTCTCTATTTGAAAAACACTGAATTTGATCCTTTTTGGCAAAAGAATTACATATCTAATAAATGGATATTGGAGGTTTTTGTTCTTACCAAATTATTATCATGAAAACAAAAAAACTGAGGGAGATTAGAGAATGAGAATATCAAAAAAGATAATAGGTATATGCGGGGCTGTAGGATTATTATTTGGGGGGACAACAACATTTGCTGCCACTTCTGCGAATACTCCTCAAGTTGTTAAACATGAGAAAAAGGTAGAAGGAAACATACAAGAGGAGATAATAAAAGTAGATAGTAGCGAAGTTAAAAAAAGGGAAATCCTTACTTATTTTAATAATAACAAACCAAAGAAGTATAAAGAAAATGAGGTTATCGTAAAATTTAAAAAGAATTACTCCATAAAAAGTCTAGGATCCCTGAGCACTACTTTAGGTTTAACAAATGCAAAAGAATTGAATAAAGAAGGAACACATGTAATGAAATTTTCCAAAAATAAAAAGATGGCAGATGTGTTAAAAGAACTTAACGCTTCTTCTAATGTTGAGTATGTAGAGCCAAACTATGTATATCAACCGACAGCAGTTACAGATCCCCTATATAGCGAACTATGGGGACTTAAAAATACTGGACAGGAAATATTAGGACAAGTTGGTAAAAAAGGTATTGATATAAATACGGAAGCAGCATGGGCTAATACAAAGGGCAGTTCCTCTCTTGTTATTGGAGTGATTGATACAGGAATCGAAATTAATCACCCAGAATTAAAAGATAGAATTTGGGTAAACACTGAAGAAATTCCTAACGATGGAATCGATAATGATAAAAATGGATATATAGACGATGTAAACGGCTGGAATTTTTATGATAAAAACAATAAATTGTTCATTCGAGGAGAGGAAGACTTCCACGGAACTCATGTTGCAGGAACAATAGCTGCAAAAGCAAATAAAATTGGAGTTACCGGTATTGCTCCAAATGTTAAAATTATGCCTCTCAAGTTTCTCGGACCATATGGAGGGTACGAATCTGATGCGATTGTTGCCATTGAATATGCTAAGGCAAAAGGTGTAAAGATTTTGAATAACTCATGGGGTGGAGGAGAAAATTCACAAGCATTAAAGGATGCTATTAAAAACTCAGGCACCTTATTTATAGCTGCGGCAGGTAACTTTGCAGAGAACTCGGATACAAGTCCAATGTATCCTGCTGCTTATGATTTGCCTAACATTCTTTCTGTAGCCTCTATTAACAATACAGGAAATCTTTCAGGTTTTTCTAACTACGGTGCAAAAAGCGTAGATGTCGCTGCTCCTGGTGAAAGTATTTTAAGTACAACCCCAAGTGTGGAAGGCGACTATTCTACGGCTTATGAATATCTTGATGGAACATCCATGGCTACCCCGCATGTTACAGGAGTAGCAGCGTTAGTAAAAAGCGCACGTTCATCGTATACTCCCATTCAAATCAAGGATGCCATCTTGAGAACCACTACAAAGCTGTCTTCATTAACAGGAAAAGTTGGTACGGGAGGACTTGTGAATGCAGGGAAAGCTGTTAATTTCGAGGTAGATTCTGATATCCCTGGTATTGCTTGGAAGGGAGGAAGTATCAGTACTTCACTTGATGCAAGTAAAGATAAAAATGATGTATATTCTATTAAACTATTAAAAGGGGAAAAGGTGAAGGCTACACTAACTGGTGATTCCGGGACGGACTTTGATTTATATTTGTATAACGACACTACAAAGACTGTAAATTCGAGCAACGGCATTGTAGCACATTCAGAAATTACAAATTCATCCAAGGAGTCCTTTACTTTTACAGCTCCTAAAACAGGCACATATTATTTGAATGCCCACGCTTTTAGTGGAGCTGGAAAATACACTCTTTCTGTTACAGAAGGCATTGGAGCAGGAACATATGAAAATACAAGTAAATATTTTGGATATGAAGGAACATGGAATAAAATATCCGATGGAAGTGCGTCGGCAAGCTCATACACAAGTACAAACCAAACCGGTTCAACTGTGAAAATTGTGTTTAATGGTACAGGAATATCCTATAAAGCTATAAAAAATGACAAACAAGGAATTGTAAAAGTGACATTGGACGGAAAATCAGCAAATTATAGCTTGCATGCTGCTACTCCTAAGTATAAAGAAGAAATCTTCAGTAAAACAGGACTAACTGCAGGTAAGCACGTATTA
>NZ_JBFUIQ010000242.1:0-3338 GCF_056401795.1 Peribacillus sp. P4_D6 | reverse complement strand
GTATGTCTTTACACAACCATTATCAGGTTTTTGGACTTCTCCATTTTTGACACTGATTTTCCAGTCATGCATCGGGCAAAATACGTGATCACCACTCACGATGCCTTCCACAAGTACCCCACCTTTGTGTGGGCAACGATTTTCAATAGCCCGGAATTCACCATTTGCTAAATGAAAAAGAGCAATTTCATGAGATCCTATGGTTACTGTTTTCCCCAGGTTTTTTGGTATTTCATTTACGGTTGAGACCTTTATCTTTTGAAGTGTTTTCCCCATTTAGGCTGCCCCCATATTCATTTATTTGATATAGCCGGAATTTTCACTTTTTGAAATAAACCGGTTTGGATCGCATTGCTCTCAATGATTTCTTTCCACGGTTCTTGCAATACGGATAAGGCCTCATCCAAACGTTGGTTAAGCTCCATCCTTTTTTGCTTATCACCAATAATCGCCTTAATGGTATCGAACCCGACACGCTCAACCCAGACCGACGTTCTTTCTAAATAATTGGCAGTCTCTCGATAATGTTGGATGTACGCACCCGTAATTTCAATTACCTCATCACTTGTTTTCACTTTACATAATAATTCAGCAGCTCGTAAATGGGTACCGCCATTGCCGCCAATATAAATTTCCCATGCACCGTCAACACCGACAACACCAAGATCTTTGATACCGGATTCAGCACAATTACGAGGACATGCCGACACAGCCATCTTAACCTTATGCGGTGTGCCAACACGTTCGAATTTCTTCTCCATGGCAATACCCAGACCGATTGAATCTTGGGTGCCAAACCGGCAAAAGTTTTCACCGACACATGTTTTCACAGTTCGAAGCGTTTTTCCATACGCATATCCAGAAGGCATATCAAGGTCGGCCCATACGCTTGGAAGGTCCTCTTTTTCAACGCCGAACAAATCTATTCTTTGACCGCCTGTTACCTTAAGTAACTTAACATTATACTTATCGGCAACATTTGCTATTTTCCGTAATTGATCGGGATTTGTGACGCCGCCATACATTCTTGGCACAACGGAAAATGTACCATCCTTTTGAATATTTGCATGTAGCCTTTCATTGACATAGCGGGATTCTTTTTCATCTTCATAGTCAACAGGATGGATCATGCCTAAGTAATAGTTCAGTGCCGGTTTACATTTCGAGCATCCATCACTTGTATTCCAGCCGAGAACATTCATGACTTCACGAGTATGTGTCAGATTTTTTTCGCGTATTTCGGCAACAATCTCATCTCTTGATAAAGTGGTGCACGTACATATGGATTCCTTCTGGTTTGACTTACTGAAATCAGTGCCTAATGTCAGCTCGAGAATATCACCGACTAACGGCTTACAACCACCGCATGATCTCGAAGCACTTGTGCAGCCTTTTACTTCCTCAATGCTTGTTAAACCATTAGATTCGATAGCCGTCACAATATCACCCTTCGTTACACCATTACAACCACAGATGATTTCTTCATTTGACATCGAAGTGACAAGGCTGACACTGGGTTCACTTGTTCCAGCATTCAAGTATTCCGAAACGTCGGCATTTTTATTGATCATGCTCAATAGGATATTGCTTTCCTTTGTATCCCCGAATAATACCGCACCAGAAATTTTCCCATTTCGAATCATTACTTTTTTATAGGTACCWTTCCATTCATTAAATTCCTTGATTGATTTGGCTTGTTCATCCTCGAAAATTTCTCCAGCCGAAAATACATCAACGCCAGATATTTTTAACTTAGTAGAAAGCACGGACCCCTCGTAAGGTTTGCTTTCCAGTCCGCAAATCCTTTTGGCTAATACTTTGCCCTGTTCATATAGGGGAGCGACCAAACCATACACCATCTCACGGTGTTCCGCACATTCACCAACCGCAAAAATATTCGGGATCTTTGTCTCCATATAATCATTCACGATAATTCCTCGATTGACAGGGATGCCGGAATTTTGGGCCATTGCAACATTTGGCTTAATCCCAACTGCCATGACCACTAAGTCGGCGCTGACTTCCTCGCCATCACTAAAGCGTAATCCGTTGACATCAAATTCACCTAAAACCTCCTGAGTCTGTTTCCCAAGATAAAAATTCATTCCCTGGCTTTCAAGTTCCCTTTGCAGCATTTTTCCTGCTGCTGGATCTAACTGCCTATCCATCAAATATTCCGAAAGGTGAATTACATCTACCTGCATACCTAGATTCAAAAGCCCCCTTGCTGCTTCAAGCCCAAGCAATCCTCCACCAATGACAGCAGCCTTTTTATTATCTTTAGAATATTCAATCATCTTTTCGCAATCTTCAATATTTCTAAAGGCGGTCACTCCTTTTTTATCAGCTCCCTTTAYCGGAAGTATGAAAGGGATTGATCCGGTAGCTAAAATTAATTGATCATATTCGACTTCGCGATTAGTGTCTGAGTAAATGATTTGCTTTGTGGGGTCGATGTTCGTGACTGTTTCACCTGAAAAAAGTGTAATATTGTTCTCTTTGTACCAGTTCCAATCATTTATTGTAATATCATCTATCGTCGTAGCCCCTTGCAATACATTCGATAGTTGGATTCGATCATAATTCGGATGCGGCTCACTTCCGAAGACAGTCACCTCAAACCTATCCGGTTGAATTTTCAAAATTTCTTCTATACATCTTACTCCAGCCATACCATTCCCAATGAGCGCCAATTTCTGCTTAGACATGTTTTGTCCTCCAATAAGATTTTTTTGAAAGGATGATATGATTGATTATAGGTGACGTCACTTTTTATCGCCACAATCATGTAATAAAATCTTACATAGTTTTTAAAAATTAATATTTAATGTTAGTTTTTATTACAAATATTCAGAAAATTAGGATATAATATCCTTATTGATTCAGCATAAATCCAAAATGAGGTGATTTTCATCGTCCAGCAAAAAGAATCTTATATAGATAGAAAGGTAATTTCCATAGGTGTGGTCAGAGAATTAACCGGACTATCCGATAGACAAATCCGGTATTATGAAGAAAGAAAACTCGTTTTCCCCGAAAGGTCTAAGGGTGGTAACCGTAAATACTCTTTTTCCGACGTCAAGGCATTAGTGGAAATCGCCGATAAAATAGAGGATGGAGTGCAAACCCATGAAATTAGACAGGAAAAATTAAAAGAGAAAAGAAAAATTGAACAGGAAAAAATGCGAAAAAAAATGCTGCAGGGCCAATTGAATGCACACTTTGGCCTGCGCAATTGATTTTCGCCTATAGACGCGAATTATTAGCTGTTCTATGTCCATATTTCACTCTTCGACAAAATTTCCACCTTGAAATATTAAAGGACATGAAAGTCATCA
>NZ_JBFUIQ010000241.1:0-3370 GCF_056401795.1 Peribacillus sp. P4_D6 | reverse complement strand
AGGTGAATTCACTAGAAGTTAACGCTTCAGGACAATTAGATTTAAATGTATTGTTGGGCTTAAAAGAAGGAAATCCAGGTTTTAACGAAGTGGATGTTCAATTCACAGTGGATAGTGAAGCAGACGATAAACAACTTGAAGAATTAGTTTCAAAAGCAATGGAAATTTCTCCTGTAAGAAATTCACTAGAAAGAAATGTCCAAGTAAATTCAACTTTTAAACGTAATAAGTAAAAAGCTATATGACAGTACCGATCTTAGTTTACCTTGTATAACTAACTTTAAAAGAACGTAGATATTACGCGACATGTTCCATGCGTAATGTCTACGTTCTCATACGTTACAGATAGAATTGGGAACGCGAGAGGAGGAAAGAACCATTATGTCAGAAGTTAACACAAGTATTAACAGATGGAGGGCTCTATTTTGGATTGCGTTGGCGGAACTATTTGCCCTCAGTTTATGGTTTAGCGCTTCAGCTGTTCTTCCCCAATTAGAACGTCAATGGGGAATGAGTGCAACAGAAGGGTCATGGATGACTACATCCGTACAGATAGGGTTCATAGTTGGAGCCATTTGTTCTGCTTTTCTAGGTTTGGCAGACCGTTATAACCCAAGAAAAATATTTGCTATTGCCTGTATATTCGGAGCTGTCATCAATAGTTTATTTACTTTAAGCTCTGGAATGGCAATGGGATTAAGTTTACGTTTTCTAACAGGAATGACTATGGCAGGTGTTTATCCTACTGCCGTGAAACTACTCTCTAATTGGTTTCAAGATAGACGAGGATTTGGCGTTGGAATTCTAATTGCAGCTCTTACATTAGGTTCTTCATTGCCACACCTATTTAATTTATTCATTCCGAATGTCAGCTGGAAGATATTAATGCTGGTCAGCTCTTTATTAGCATTAGTCGCAGCTGGTATTATGAAGTGGGTTCTTCCGGATGCTCCGACATCTAAAGAAGAGGCAGCTACCGTGTCGATGAATACACTCAAATATATCTTAAAAGATCGCCCCATAATGTTAGTTAACTATGGATATTTTGGTCACATGTGGGAATTGTATGCTATGTGGACATGGCTTCCATATTTCTTAACAGCTAGCTTTAAAGCATCCTTAGAGGGGACAGCTCTACAAGAGGCCAGTACGTTATTCGCATTTTTAACAATTGGAATTTCAGGGGCTATTGGTTCGATATTAGGTGGATTATATGCTGATAAAATTGGAAAAGCACGCCTTTCTATGATTGCCATGATTGTTAGTGCCGTATCTTCTATATGTATCGGACTTACCTTTGGTCTTTCTATATGGATTACAGTTAGTGTAGCAATCATTTGGGGGATATCAGTTGTTGCAGATTCGGCACAATTTTCAGCAATGGTTGCTGATTTCGCAAAATCAGGATGTGTAGGAACTGCCTTGACATTACAAATGGCTATAGGTTTTCTTATTACTGTTTTTTCTATATATTTGATTCCGGTCTTTGAAGATATCTTAGGGTGGAGATGGGCATTTTCAATCCTTGCGATCGGTCCTAGTCTAGGAGTTTTGGCAATGATTTCACTTATTCGTTATAAACATTGAACGATAAACTCATTTTGTATTTTTAACATGGTTTTCTTCCCTTGATGTTATTTTCAGCTTCAATATGTGTGAAGTATTTCATTAGTCTGCTAAATAGTTTATTTATTACCTACAATTGGCGCAAAGGTGAGGAATTATATGAGTAAAATCACAAAGCATAGACGTAGGTCTAATGTAATAAAAATTTTTTCCAATGAGTACTTAGGAAATGATTGGGGGATTTATTGCAGCATATGCCTTAAAAACCGTATTAATTCCAAACAATGTATCTGATGGGAGTGTGACGGGGCTTAGTATTGTTGGTTCAGAACTAGATTACCATTAGGAATTCTAATTGCATTTATAAACCTTCCTTTAATCTGGTTAGGATATCAACAAATGGTAAATGTTGCGCGGTTTATTCAATTATCGGAATAGCTTCATTGGCTTTTGGTACAAGCCTCATGCACCATACCCCAGCGATTATTGAAGGGGATACATTATTAGTCACCGTTGTGGGTGGTAGTATCCTCGGTTTTGGGATGGGGTTAGCATAACGAAATGGCGTAGCATTAGATGGAATTGATATCTTAGCTGTACTGCTTTCTCGAAAATTACCGTTTGGGACAAGTGACCTCATTCTTTTCTTAAACATTTTTGTAGTTATTTTCGGTTCAACCGCATTCCGTCTACAAGTGGCGATTCTTTCAGCAATTTCTTATTTTATTGCTTCTAAAGTGGTTCACATCGTTGAAATAGGTTTAAGTGGCTCTAAAACCTTTTAAAATTATTACAACTCAACCCGAATTAATGGCGGAGACTATACGTGATCGCTTGGGTCGAAGTGCAACATAAAGCAAACCGTTAATTGAATAGGAACAGCTTAGCTTGTGCCACTTATTTTTAAGACCATTCTTGTTATTATTCCACGGATAAGCGTAGAAGATTCATGGGAATTATGGGGTTTGTAATTATGTTCGCATCAGCTGTTGGATCAAAAGAATCAGGCTTGATTTTAAAAACTTAAAACATGGCACTTGATTTTCTGGATTTCACTACGATTATCGATTAGTGTTTGGTGTATTCTTTATGCAAAAGGTAAACAGAACCAACATAGCCGAGAAAAGTAGTTTTGGTAAAGGAGGGTGAATGTTGATGGACAATCAGTTACTTACGGAAACTGGTTATAATGCGTTGAAGAAAGAATTACATTATTTAAAGGAAAAAAGATGGAAAGAGGTTAGTAAAAAAGTTCAAGAGAGCAGAAATTTTTGTGATTTTAAAAAAGATCCTGAGTATCAAATTTCAGTGGATGAATTCGCAACAATTAATAAGAAAATAATTGATTTGGAATACATTATAAAGCAAGCAAAAATAATTAAAAATACAAATAAACGAGAAGTAGGGATTGGATCAATTGTCACTGTTAAAGAAGTGACAGAAGAATTTGAAATGCAGCTTAAAATTGTGAGTTCCGCAGAATCATATCTATCTGAAAACTATATATCCGATAAGTCTCCAATCGGCAAAAGTCTAATTGGTCACAAATTAAATGATAATGTAGTAGTCTTGACCCCTTCTGGAATGATGCATTTATTAATCACTGAAATACAGTGATTATGGAGGTTGAAAACTGGAGAGTCAACCAGCCTGCAGAGTAGGGATTTTGGTCGATTGGAGCCCTAATTAACAATGGAGCTCTACGTCCATTGTGCTTTGTAATAAGAATGTAAATATCGGTCGTATTATTTTGAAGATAAAGGGTTGCATTTTTAAAAAAAGCATGCTATTATAAGTCTGTACC
>NZ_JBFUIQ010000240.1:0-3377 GCF_056401795.1 Peribacillus sp. P4_D6 | reverse complement strand
GGATAAAAATACGCCGCCAGAGTGGACGAGTAAACAAAAGCTCTCATAGTGGTGGATTTCGTTGATTTTATTTAAGTGGAAGAGTATGATGAAATGAAACTTAATAAGCATCGAATGATACGTTGTCCTGCAACGTATTTATTTTGTGTTAAAACTTAAAGTAAAGTTTTTATCATAACTGGGAACAATGTTATTTTAAAAGGTTTTCTAATTTTGCTGTTATAGGAACAGAGGAGTCTTTATCATGTCAGAGTTGTTAAATAACATCGTGCAAACGTATGCTCAATTTTTTGACTGGCATATGTGGGTGGAGGTTTTATCCGACCCTGTGAGCTGGGGGTTGATCGGAACGCTCGTCTTAATGGAAGGATTGCTATCAGCGGATAACGCACTGGTATTAGCTGTAATGGTCAGGCACCTTCCTCAAAAACAACGGAAAAAAGCATTATTTTACGGTTTGTTTGGTGCTTATGCTTTTAGATTTATAGCGATTGGAATCGGTGTTTTCCTCATAAAGCTTTGGTGGGTGAAGGTGATTGGAGCCGCCTACCTTGGTTGGCTCTCGTTTAAATACTTTAGGGATAAAAGAAAAAAACAAGCTGGGATCGACGAAGATATTCAGGGAATGAGTAAAAACAGCATACTGATCCGAATGTTTGGTACTTTATGGGGAACGGTTGCGGCAGTGGAATTGATGGATATAGCATTTTCCGTCGATAGTGTCTTGGCCGCTTTCGGAGTGAGTGAAAAAGTCTGGGTCCTTTTGACAGGCGGAATGATTGGTGTCTTGATGATGCGGGGAGTGGCCGGAGTATTTCTAAAATTGATAGATAAGGTTCCAGAATTGGAAACCGCCGCTTATGTCCTTATCGGATTCATTGCAATAAAAATGTTAATGGCAGTTGCAGGGATCGAAATCCCGCCTGCGATCTTTTTTGTCTTTATATTACTGATTTTCGGCACTACAATGGTGTATCATTTGAAGAAAGGGAAAAAGGTCAAGGAACATGGCTGAGCGCCATTTAAAAAGCTGTCATCAAAATGATGTCAGCTTTTTTTCGCCAAAGTTTCGGAATGGTCTCATCCCGAAGCCCTTTTCCGATTTTCCATAAAAAAGTTCATTGTTTAAGAATCAAATTAAATGAAGAATTTAAAAATTATGTTTTTTCTAAATCTGTTAGTAGGATCAGATGAATATGCCTCATTTATTGATGAAGATGTCAAAACCTTCATCAAAAATATAAAACAAAAGCCTGGTAAAGATATATGGTTAATTGGCGGAGGAAACTTAGCTCGTGAATTTTTCAAAGAAAATTTGAGTAATATCATCTCCGATATAAAGGGAGATTCCTTTCCCTAAAATAATAGGTGGAATGGCTAGTTGGAATTCATCTGTGAATTTCAAATTAACCAAAGTACAAAAATTAGGTCAACTGGCAATGCTTCATTATATTAAAAAATAATCACTCTCTTCGCCCGCAGGAGTCTCGTACACCTCTTCCGATCAACTGGAACGTTTTTTTGAGGGATAGTAAATCTGAGCGTTGATTTCCACTCCAGGCACTCGCTTTCCGCGGGCGGTCCGGGAGCCTCCTCGGCGCTCGCCTGCGGGGTCTCCCTTGGCCACGCTTTTCCCGCAGGAGTCTCGTACCTTACGTTCCAATCAACTGGAATGTTTTTTAAATGAAAACTACAGGGTAACTCGCTTTTCTTCTAAATTGTCTTCAGTCTGGCGATTTGAATGGTCTCAACCCTAACCATGTCTTGCTTTTTTATGGATGAAACCCTCATAGGATTGAAGAAATTTGCGACACTCCTGCCGAATAACTGGCTAGCCGAGACCCCACAGACGCTTGCGTCGAGGAGGCTTGGCAGACAGTCGGCGGAAAGGGAGCGGATTTCTGAAATCAACTGAAATGTTAATACAAAGAAAAAATTGAAGGTGAAAGGCTTTTTCTTCGAGTTCACCTACAGTTTAAAGCTGACATCAAAAATGATGTCAGCTTTTTTTATGGAAAATATCAAGTATTTGAAGAAGAGCGGTAAATGTAGTGAAAAAAAGCAAAGGCAATAAAAAGTTAAGCCATAGAGAAGATAGTAGCGGATGCAGCAGTATGCCAAAGAAAATGGAGAACAGAAAAAGGTCGAGAATGATAAACACTTTTAAACTGTAAATATCAAGGACTTCTTCAGCAAGTTCATGTTGCTCATTCAAGATGGCTTTTTTATTGTTGGTTTCCATGCGATCACCTTAAACCTTTTACGATTATATATATTTGATATATGAAAACCGCGGATCAATGGTTCTTCTCGGGATGAATGTGCAACCAAAATTACCAAAAAAACATAGAACTTTTACATTTAGGCAATATGTTATACTAATATAATAGTATGTAAGATTTAGAGATTTTAAATAACATATATTTTCTTAACGATACATGAAGAATGAAGAAAGGGGAGAAGAGTATGAAAAGGAAGAAATGGTGGTTATCCATATTAGCATTGTTTGTCTTTTTACTCTCAATGCTCTCCTATTCATTAGCGAAAGATGATGGGGTAAAATGGCGGAATTTACCCAAAGATAATCTTTTAAGACAAGCTGAACTTTTTAAGGGAAATAAAGAATTGCAAAGAATATTTTTATTTCCAGAAGAGGAGTACGATCAAGGGGAAGCACTGAAAATTGCGGGAACCATTAATAAATTGCCTCATTCACTTTTGGTGAAAACAGCGGAAAGTGGTGTGAGGATCAAACTATTCGATGGCGATATAACAGAAAATCAATCCGCGGCCAAATTAAAGGGGATAACTCCGCGTGGTTATTTGAATAAAGAAACAACTTGGGATGATGTGCCTGGTATGGGCGGATCACATACGGTATTGGTTAAAATCGGGGCGAGTGACAAGGGCAACGGGCATGGCTCGGTTAATTTGGAACTGCATGAGCTGGGGCACTCCATTGATAATATAGTGTTTGATGGAATCCGTGATGACATGGATTATTTGAAGATTTGGGGCAAGGAAGTGGATGGGCTGTTTCCAGGGATTACGTATTTTTCCAACTACCCTGAGGAATATTTTGCAGAAACGTTCGCCATGTTTTATGTGAACCATGAACAAAATCAATTGCTTAGACAAAAAGCACCCGAGACTTATAATTTTATTAAACAATTAGATTAAACATTGGGCAATAATACGTTAAAATAAGGAGAATGAAAGTAGAAAAGGTGGTTTATCATGAAGCAATATTTAGATTTATGTAAGCATGTACTCGAAAATGGAACGCAAAAAGGTGATCGTACGGGGACAGGAACGATCAGTACCTTTGGATATCAAATGAGATTCAATTTAAAAGATGGATTCCCTGTACTTACAAC
>NZ_JBFUIQ010000239.1:0-3397 GCF_056401795.1 Peribacillus sp. P4_D6 | reverse complement strand
AAATGAGGAAACGGTTTTAGATATGTACCGGACAATGCTTTTGTCCCGCAGAATTGATGAGCGCATGTGGCTTCTAAACCGGTCCGGGAAAATTCCCTTCGTGATTTCCTGCCAGGGGCAAGAAGCTGCACAGGTTGGGGCAGCGTTTGCGCTTGATCGGCAAAAGGATTATGTACTGCCTTATTACCGGGATGTAGGTGTGGTGCTTACCTTCGGAATGACCGCAAAAGATTTGATGCTTTCAGGTTTCGCGAAAGAGGAAGATCCCAATTCCGGTGGGCGCCAAATGCCAGGTCATTTTGGTCAAAAGAAAAATAGGATCGTCACTGGTTCATCGCCTGTAACGACACAGGTCCCGCATGCAGTCGGAATTGCCCTTGCAGGGAAGATGGAAGGTAAGGATTTGGTGACTTTCGTAACGTTTGGGGAAGGTTCATCCAATCAGGGCGATTTTCATGAAGGGGCCAACTTTGCAGGTGTGCATAAGCTACCGGTCATTTTCATGTGTGAAAATAATAAATATGCGATTTCCGTTCCTATAGAGAAACAGCTATCGTGTGAAAATGTTTCCGACAGGGCGATTGGCTATGGGATGCCTGGAATAACGGTGGATGGCAATGATCCATTGGCCGTGTATGCTGCGGTGAAAGAAGCGGCTGACCGTGGACGAAGGGGAGAAGGCCCTACACTAGTGGAAACCGTCTCATACAGGCTCACACCACATTCAAGTGATGATGATGACCGAAGCTACCGGACGGCGGACGAAGTGGCCGAAGCCAAAACGAAGGATTCCATAATGACATTTGGAGCCTATTTAAAAGAAGTGGGAATCATGGATGATGACCTTGAGAAACAAATGAATGATGAAGTAATGAAGATAGTCAACGAAGCAACCGATTATGCTGAAAGTGCTCCATATCCAAAGGCTGAAAGTGCTATGAATCATGTGTATGCACAAAAGTAAGGGGGTAATAGAATGCCAGTGATWTCTTATATAGATGCCGTGACAATGGCAATGAGGGAAGAGATGGAACGAGATTCCCGTGTATTCGTATTGGGAGAGGATGTAGGAAAAAAAGGTGGGGTCTTTAAAGCCACTAATGGTTTATACGACCAATTCGGTGAAGACAGGGTCATCGATACCCCGCTCGCAGAATCTGCAATCGCAGGAGTTGGAATTGGAGCCGCCATGTATGGGCTTCGGCCGATAGCCGAGATGCAATTCGCTGATTTCATCATGCCAGCCATTAACCAAATCGTTTCAGAGGCAGCCAAAATCAGATACCGTTCCAATAATGACTGGAGCTGTCCTATGGTAATCCGTGCTCCATATGGAGGGGGAATACATGGAGCTCTTTATCATTCGCAATCGGTTGAAGCGATCTTTGCCAATCAGCCGGGCTTGAAAATTGTGATGCCTTCCACTCCGTATGATGTAAAGGGTTTGCTTAAAGCTGCCATTCGCGATGAAGACCCAGTGCTTTTCTTTGAACATAAACGTGCATACCGCTTGATCAAGGGTGAGGTGCCTACTGAAGATTATGTACTTCCAATCGGTAAGGCGGATGTGAAAAGGGAAGGGGAAGACATTACAGTCATCTCCTATGGCCTTTGTGTGCATTTTGCCCTTCAGGCAGCAGAAAAATTAGCTGCAGATGGAATTTCTGCACATGTTCTTGACTTGCGTACCGTGTATCCTTTGGATAAGGATGCCATCATAGAAGCAGCTTCTAAAACGGGGAAAGTATTACTGGTTACGGAAGATAATAAAGAAGGAAGCATCATGAGTGAGGTCGCAGCCATAATTGCCGAGCATTGCCTTTTTGATTTGGATGCCCCTGTAAAACGATTGGCCGGCCCGGATGTACCTGCCATGCCTTACGCGCCAACGATGGAAAAACATTTCATGGTGAATCCCGATAAAGTGGAAAAAGCAATGAGGGAATTGGCCGAGTATTAATGACTGTTAAGAAGGAGGAACGAATTATGGCTATGGAATTAATGAAGATGCCCCAACTAGGCGAAAGTGTCACAGAGGGAACCATCAGTAAATGGCTTGTGAAGCCTGGAGATCATGTCACGAAATACGACCCGCTAGCTGAAGTGATGACGGATAAAGTAAATGCTGAGGTTCCTTCTTCCTTCACCGGCATCATCAAGGAATTGAAAGCGGATGAGAATCAAACATTGGCAGTCGGAGAAGTCATTTGCTCGATTGAAGTTGAAACGGGAAAGACGGATAATGAAAATGCTGGGCAAATTTCTCATAATGAGGAAAAAGTTGATGCACCTGTTATAAGAGATGTGCAGCAAGCGGCAGAACCATCAAGGAAAGCTCGCTATTCACCAGCTGTGTTAAAACTTTCCCAGGAGCATGGAATCGATCTATCAAAAGTTAAAGGAACGGGGAATGAGGGACGGATCACCCGTAAAGATTTACTGAAACTTGTTGAATCAGGGAATCTTCCTAAGGCGGATGAGCCTTCCGCAATTTCCGATGCGGCTCCTGAAGAGATCGCCCCTCAAGTCAATCGTCAAACAAGTCCTGTAACAAACGTGCCGACTGCGGCTGGTGACAAGGAAATACCGGTCACCGGCATCCGTAAGGCAATTGCGTCCAATATGTTGAAAAGTAAGCACGAAATTCCGCATGCTTGGACGATGGTGGAAGTTGACGCCAGCAATATGGTGAAGTTGCGTGATAATCTAAAATCCGATTTTAAACAAAAAGAAGGCTATAATTTAACGTACTTTGCCTTTTTCGTAAAAGCGGTTGCTCAAGCCCTTACGGAATTTCCAGAACTGAATTCGATGTGGGCCGGCGAAAAAATCGTACAAAAGAAAGAAATCAATATATCGATAGCCGTTGCAACTGAAGATGCCCTATTTGTTCCGGTCATTAAAAATGCAGATGAAAAATCAATCAAAGGTATAGCAAGGGAAATACAGGAACTTGCATCCAAAGTGAAGTCAGGTAAGTTAAAAGCAGAGGATATGCAAGGTGGTACGTTCACTGTTAATAACACTGGCTCATTCGGTTCTGTCCAGTCAATGGGAATCATCAATTATCCACAGGCAGCCATTTTACAGGTTGAAACGATTGTAAAACGTCCAGTGGTCATTAATGACATGATTGCAGTACGAGATATGGTGAATCTCTGTTTATCACTTGATCATCGTGTTTTGGACGGACTGGTATGCGGACGATTCCTCGCGAGGGTTAAAGAAATCATCGAAAAGATTTCCAAAGACAACACTCCCATATACTAAAATGAAGAAATGGAAGGCCGGAAGGTCCTTCCTTTTTTTTTGCACTTCGCTTTTCCGTAGAAAAACATCGACAAAAATTTTATTTTTGCTATTATTTTATTAAGGGCTGTTCTAATACAGGTCAGGG
>NZ_JBFUIQ010000238.1:0-3406 GCF_056401795.1 Peribacillus sp. P4_D6 | reverse complement strand
GCACTGTACCTACCCTATTTTTCTAAGCAGGAGGTTAAAGGGATGCCACGCCTCGCTGTCATTGCGATTATCATACAGTATTTAATCGGCAGTTATGTTTATGGTATCGCTCATTTACCTTATATCATCTATCCAAATGTCACGATTCTATCAGGATTTACCGATCCAACCTCATTCCGGGCCGTGTTTGCCACGTATATCGTGGGCTTTGCAATATTAGTCCCAGGGTTCTATTATTTCTGGTCCATCTTCATGAAAGATCAGCGTCGAAAGTTCAAACGGCGACAAATGTCAAATTAGTTCATCTTTGAAAAGAGAGGTTATCACTATGAAAAAAAAGTTAGATCTGCTAAAATATGCGGTTTTAGTCATCTCACTATTTTTGAGCTATCAAGCGGTTGAAGCGCATGATAAAAATTTTCAGGTGGATGGCACATATATTTCAACTAAAAGAGATGTAACAGGTGACCAGAAAATAGACATCATCCAGGTTCAGGGACTGCCTTATGAGGAAGGTAGTAAGTTTCTGAAAAAAATTGAGTTAAGTGTGGAAAGCAATCGCCGTATAATCGACGTCCCGCTTGAAGCTGGGTATAATCCAGATCTAAAGGTTGCCGACTTGAATGATGATGGGGTCCAGGATGTATTGGTTACGGTTTTGATGGAAGGTAGAGAGCGGTTGATATCCAGTTACGCCTATACATTCAAGGATGGAAAAGTGAAGGAGCTTGAAGTACCGCCATCCGTTCCTGTAATGGCACAATTTCTTGACGGATACAAAGCGGAAATCATTATTGAAGGTCAAAAACCTGTGGTGATGGATGTCAGTTCCAGAAAACAAGCTTATGATAAATTGGGCATTTATCAAAATGGAAAACTAAATGAACCGACAGAGCTTTTGGTTGATCCATACTCTTCACTGGATTTCAAGACCGTTTTTGGAAAAGGAAAAGCGCTTATCGGAATCCAAAGTGTAAAAGGGTCCGATGAGCGTGATCCGATACTGGAGATCAAATCAGTATGGAAATATAATAATGGATGGCAGCTTGTAAAAGCCCAAGTTAAACCGGTCAAGGCTAGTAAATGACATGGTATCGACTGCTTCTTAAATAAACTGGATTGACKGCTCTTGGTTTTGAGGGCTGTTTTTTTTGTTGATAATTAAAAATTGACAATTTTTAATTATTTGGTAAAATCTAAATAAATCCAGTTTATACATAATCAAGCTCTTTATTCTGGATGTAATGTAAGCGGATACAAAGGGGGTGCAGTCTTACGGAGTTAAAAGAAAAAATAATTGAAATATCGTTGACGCTCTTCGATCAGCATGGTTTTCATGGTGTCTCCGTCAACGAAATCGTTAAGGCATGCGGAACTAGCAAAGGTGGTTTTTATCACCATTTCTCTTCCAAAGATGAACTCTTATTTGTCATCCATGATTACTTTATTTCATATGTTTTAATAAAAGCACAGGAAGCCATTTCAGAAAGTACCCATCCAACAGAAAAAATGCAAAAGATCATTCAATCATTTGTTAAAGTTTTTGACCTCTATAAACCACACATCTCAGTTTTCTATCAAGAAAGCATTTACTTAAAACCACCTTATGTTGAAGCAATCAAAAAAAAGCGTCAAACGTATAAAGAAATCATTTTTTCCGTTATCAAAGAAGGTATTGACAAGGGAGTATTCCGCAGCGAATTGCCAGTGGAAATTACCGGAATGTCAATTCTGGGCATGGTGAACTGGTCCTACAAATGGTACAAAAGGGACGGCGGAAAAACGATCGACGAAATCGGTGATATTTACGTGGATTTAATTCTGAATGCCCTATTGATAGATAAACAAAAAGAAGCGGAAATCACCCAGCCATTTTTACTGAAGAACCAAGTTGTTGTGGATTGAACAATCAACTTGATTTGTACAGACCAACTAGTCGGTCTCAATAGAAAGGGGAATGAACATATGGATTTTTCACTTACAAAAGAACAGCAAATGATTAAGGAAATGGTAAGGGAATTTGCTGAAAAGGAAATTAAACCGATTGCGATAGAGTTGGACGCAAAGTCCATGTTTGCGGAGGATGTATTCAAAAAAATGGGGAAACTCGGGTTGCTTGGAATTCCGTTTCCTGAAGAATATGGCGGTTCGGGCGGAGATACGATTTCGTATGCCATTGCCGTTGAAGAGATTGGCAAGGCGTGCGGGGGAACCGGCTTAAGTTATGCCGCAGCCGTTTCGCTCGGGGCAAGTCCAATTTACTATTTTGGAACCGAAGAACAGAAGCAAAAATATCTGGTTCCAATCACGACCGGTGAAACCCTGGCAGCTTTCGGGTTGACAGAGCCTAATGCGGGTTCCGATGCTGGCGGTACGAGAACGACTGCCGTGTTGGATGGTGATGAATATGTGATTAATGGCGAAAAAACATGGATAACAAATGCCAGCTATTCAAGAACGGTTACTGTCACTGCTGTATCGGGAAAAGATTCAAAGGGCAAAAACATCATCTCGGCATTCATCGTGCCAACCGATACCCAAGGGCTGACGATCAATAGCAATTATGAAAAAATGGGAGTCCGGGCTTCCAATACTTGTGAAATCATTCTGGATAATGTTCGGGTGCCAAAGGAAAATTTATTGGGAGATCCGGAAAAAGGGTTCAAACAATTCCTATTCACGCTTGATGGAGGACGGATTTCCATTGCAGCTTTGGCCGTCGGTATCGCTCAGGCTGCCTTTGACAGAGCTTTAGCTTTTTCAAAAGAGCGCATCCAATTCGGTAAAACCATATCAAATTTCCAGGCCATTCAATTCAAGCTTGCAGACATGGCGATGGAGATCGAATTGGCGAGGAATATGGTATATAAGGCTGCATGGTTAAAAGACAATAAAAAACCTTTTGCAAAGGAAGCGGCATACGCCAAGCTCTTTGCTAGTGAGACCTCGTTCCGCGCCAGCAATCAAGCGATTCAAATACACGGCGGCTCTGGTTACATGCGTGAATATGAAGTGGAACGCTATTTAAGAGATGCTAAGTTATTGGAAATTGGTGAAGGCACTTCCGAAATTCAAAGACTCGTTATCGCCAGGCAATTAGGCTGTTAATCTTTACGGAACGTAAAATGAACTTGATGCTTGGGGTTCATTTGGGTGAAAAGCAGATGTTATCTAAACAGCAAAAAGCGTTCATTCTTACCTTTATTTGATTAGGAGGAGTTTGATGTCTGATTTGCTAGATGTTACGATCGGGAAATTGCTTGAAAGGACAGCTGAACAATACGGTGGTAATGAAGCAGTTGTGTACCATGAACTAGGCCTGCGCCATTCTTATCGCGAATTTGAAAAGATTTGCCGAAAGGCTGCCAGGGGGTTCATGTCACTGGATATTAAAAAAGGGGAACAT
>NZ_JBFUIQ010000237.1:0-3419 GCF_056401795.1 Peribacillus sp. P4_D6 | reverse complement strand
CCTTTTGAATTCGTGCATGAAGAATTATTCGATCTTTTGGCGGCTGCCGATGTCGTTGTGTCAAGGGCTGGTTCAAATTCTATCTTTGAATTCCTTGGTTTGCAAAAGCCGATGTTGCTTATCCCTCTAAGTGCCAATGCATCCCGGGGAGATCAAATCCTGAATGCGTCAAGTTTTGAAAAACAGGGTTTTTGTAAAGTCCTCCAAGAAGAAGAGCTGAATGATCGGGTTTTTAATGCTACATTAGCGGATTTATTGAAAAAATCGGATGAATATCAAGAGAAGATGCGTCAAAAACGCCCATTCAAAACGGCAGCTGAAATGTATGAATTACTGCTTAAAGTAATGGCTGCAAAAAAATAAGTATCATTCCCCTCTATGCAGCATATCTTTTTCGAACAGAGGAGGGGGTAGAATGGCTTATGAGTATTCCAAAGGATGGTTCATTCAGCAGCTAAAAGCCGCAGGGATTAGCTATCATCCAATTGAAAAAAGAAAGCTGGAGCTGTATAAGACTTATATTCTAAGGCGTTTATACGAGGATCTGCAAAAAAAATAATCACAAAAAGAACCGCAACGCGTTGACGTTGCGGTTCTTTTTATAGGAAATTACTTATAAAAGGAAAGAAACAGGAAATGAGGATACCTGCGATAGCCATTGCCGCACCTGCGACAGCCCCGGTAAACTCACTTTCCTGGGCAGCTTGAGCCGTTCCAAGTCCATGAGCGATCGTACCATAGGCGATACCACGTGCGAAGGGCATTGTAATGTTTAGTTTATCCATCATTTTTGGAGCGATCATCGTACCCAGCACCCCTGTCAAAATGACGAAGGCAGCTGATATATTGGAATTCCCGCCATAAAGTTCCGTGATTTCAACCGCGATTGGCACTGTAATGGATTTAACCGCCAATCCTTGGAATATGAATGGTGGAAGTGAAAATGCTTTAGCGATGGCGAAGGCAATGATCAATGTGACAAGGAGACCAAAAATCATCCCGCTAATAGCCGGCATTGCATATTTAACGATTATTTTTCTGTTTTTATAAAGTGGTACGGCCAAAGCAACGGTAGCTGGTCCCAGGAAATAGGTAATGATGTCTTTTCCAGGTGAATAATCCTCGAAGTCCAAACCGCTGATCAGCAGTACGAGAATAATTGTAACCGTACTGAAAAATACGGGCGTCGTAAAAGGGGATGGGTGTTTAGCATATATTTTCCTTCCGATGAAATAGGCAAGGATGGTTATCAAGATGCTATATGTTGTGATGAACGCTGTCATGCTGTTTAACCTCTCCTCTATTGGATAGCTTCTGAACGGTMCATGCTGAAACGATGAATCCAAATATCAGGCTTATACCTAAGGTAAGTGCCAAAGGCAAACCGAATTCAATGAAAAGCCATCCCATGGTCATTAAGCTGATTGAAATGGGAATGAAGAAAAAGGCTAGGTGCTTTACCAAAAATCCTGATGTAAGTTCAATCCATTCGACTTTTATGACCTTCGTCTGTAATAAACCGAATAACAGAATCATGCCGATGACGTTGCCTGGTATAGGTAAGTGAAGTAAATTGGCTAAATAATAGCCAAGCTTGCAAATGATGAGCAGGAAGATAAGCTGCACGATAAAAGCAAATATTTTTTTCATGATTAAGTCCTTTCAATGACGCTTTGAATATATTATTGAATTGGTCAATTGTATTCATTATAAAAAAATATCCCTAAAAAGAATAGGGATTTGCAGCAATCTATGTTTAACATCCTGTGAAACTGGAAAAAAGAGCTTTCCAGGTATGGAAGCTCCGGCCATTATATGAAAGGATAAACAAAGCCATATTGAAATGTTCTTCGCTCTATGCTTCAAGTAACTGCTGTTCGTCATCATCATGCTGTCTAAGGATATGAAAGGTGTATAAATCTTTAGGGATTTCATACAGATCGTAGATATCTCCTTCATGATTGATCTGATCATAAAGGGATTTTCTTGTTTCGTTGGCAATGACGGCATAGGGAAGTTTTTCTGCGGCTTTTATGGAGCGGATATTTTTTTTGCGAATTCGCATGAAGACCGTTTCCAAACCGAGCTCGAAAAAAAGCTCTTTGAAGAAAGCGTCTTTTGCGATGGCATTATACCCTTTTCCATGATAAGGCTTGCCAAGCCATGTGCCTAAGAAACCTGCACCATTTTCAATATCGTATAAAGAAATACAACCGATGGGATTTTCCCATTCATCCAAGATTGTTCGTGAAATGAGTTGCCCAGCATCTTCGGCTTCGATCGTTTGCTTAGTAATGAAAACATATTCTTCATATGAATCTACCTTATGGCGCACGAAAGGGAAGACATCTGGATGCGTCATTTGTTCATAAAGAGAAAAACAATCTGTGAAATCTCTCTTTTTTAACATTTCCGTCCCTCCGTTTGAGGGCAGTTCTTATGCGTAGTCGCTGCCCACCCTCGAAATTTTTTAAGTCGTTCATCAAAAAATTTCGGGGTGGGAATCGAACCCACTAGAACCGGAAACCGGTGGCGCACCATTTGCCTTCCCTATTTTTATTGTCAGAAAGTATGCAAATCTAAAGAACCTTACGAAGGTATAATACTAAAAAAAAAACGGTTTGGGAATAGGTTTTTTGCCTTTTTTTTTCGTCAAATTTCAACTTTTTCTTGAAGGGTGAAATCTTTAGGCAAACGTCTGCATTCTTCCATGAAAAACTGATTGTTTCGCCCGTTTTTTTCTTTAAAATTTACCTGTAAATTGCATGAATAAAATGATTGCGCCAAGGGCCCATACATAGATGGAGAATATTTTGAGTGAACGCTTTTTTAAGAAATCGATCATCCATACTACAGCTATATAACCAAAGATTGCTGCTGACAGGGTCCCGACGAAAAGCGCAGTGAGTGGAAGCCGTTCAACTTCTCCTGTAAAAATCGGTTTCATCTGAAATACGATGCCCCCCGTAATGGCAGGAATGGAAAGCAAAAAGGAAAAATAGGCTGCAGTGGCCCTATCCAGCCTGCAGAAGAGGCCAGYTGCTATCGTTAAGCCGGAGCGCGAAAGAGCGGGCATGATGGCAGCAGCTTGGAAAGTACCGATGATCAGCGCGTCTTTAATCGAAATTTCATTAAGGGATTTGCCGCCTTTTCTTACACCGTCGGCTACCCATAAAATCAGACCGGTCGCTAAAAATTCCCAGCCTATGGTCACACCTGTTTTTGAAAGGCCGTCAAACCAATCACCAAGTAAAATGCCAACAATCACGGCAGGAATCGTCCCAGCAATGAGAAGCAGAGTCATTTTGGAGAAAGGATTTTTCAAAATGGCAATTATGTCCTTCTTATAAACGACCAATAATGCCAGCAAGGTTCCGATGTGGAGCATGGTATCCAGAAAATGCCCGCCTCGTCAAGGT
>NZ_JBFUIQ010000236.1:0-3422 GCF_056401795.1 Peribacillus sp. P4_D6 | reverse complement strand
ACCATCACGGATCGCATCATTAAAGTGAGCGATTCCAGGCATTTTAAAAGCATTCTTTTGATTTGCTTTCAGCTCTTGGGCCAAGGGGGTATCCATATCCCAGCCTTCGCCCAAAACAATGAGGGTCGGATCAATTTCTGCCAGTGCCTTTTTCACTACATTCATCGTTTCCACATCGTGAATACCCATTAAATCGAAACGGAAACCATCAAGGTTAAATTCCTTCGCCCAATAGGTTACGGATTCAACGATGAATTTTCGCATCATTTTACGTTCGGAAGCAGTATCATTTCCTACACCAGTTCCATTAGATAAGGTGCCATCGGCGTTATAGCGAAAAAAGTATTTGGGAACGAGTTTATGGAAGTTTGAGTCCTCCACAGAATAAACGTGATTATATACAACATCCATGATTACTCGTAACCCGTGGTCATGTAAACCTTGTATCATTTCCTTTAACTCTCGGATCCTTACTTTTGGCTGATACGGATCAGTCGAATAAGAGCCTTCTGGAGCGTTATAATTCTGTGGATCATATCCCCAGTTATATTGTGGTTCATTCAATTTTTTTTCATTAACTGTAGCAAAATCAAATATCGGGATAAACTGAACATGGGTAACACCTAGACCTTTAATATGATCAAGACCCGTTTTCGCTCCTTCTGGACCTTTGGTTCCGGCTTCAACTACTCCTAAGAATTTACCTTTATGATGGATTCCGCTTTCAGGATGAATCGATAAATCCCGTGTATGCAATTCATAAATGACTATGTCCTCAGCTTTTTCAAGATGTGGTTTATCCCGTGTCCACCTTTTTGGGTTCGTATCTGTTAAATCTATCACGACCCCTTTATCACCATTAACAGTAACTGCGCGAACATAGGGATCGACGGCTTCACTCCAGGTTTCTCCCACTTTCACTTTATATGTATAAATCAATCCATCCTGATTTCCGTTCAGCTCAATGGTCCAGGTCCCCTTTTCCGAACGAACCATTTGAATCTCCATTCCATCTGTATCATCCCAATGTTTATAAGTAACTAGCTTGGCTTCAGATGCAAGTGGTGCCCATAACCGGAATGCCGTTTTATCTTTAAGATAGGAATTTCCTAAATCTTTGCCTTCATAGAAATATAAATCATCCAATTCTGACGGGTTTACCGGATTAATATTAGCAATCGGCAGGGATTCCAACTGATTTTCCGTTTCATTATCCATAGGTTTTTGATTATTTTTATTTTCCTCTTCAAAATAAGAAAGTGAATCTTTAATAGGTCATTCCTCCATTGAAATTCCCATTTTAGAACAGGAATTATTCATTTTTATAATCATGAGCGAATCTTCCATTATGTTATGATTCCACAGGCATTACCCATCAAAACATCCAATATGCAAATTATGTCGAAAATTCAGAAATCTATATTTAATAATCGAAAGCAGCAGGTCATTTTGCTGGACCTTACTTATCGTTTAATGAAAAGTGAATCCAAAAAAAGAAAAAAATGCCTCCATAACAGTTTTACGGTCTTGGAGGCATTTCTAGTACTCTTTATGGTGTTTTAATAATTTTCACTGAGTTATCTTCAACAATTGCAGTGAAGTTCTTAACTTCAGGCTGCTCAAAGATAAAGTCAGTGATGCCATCTTCGAGCTGTTCTTGAAGAACACGGCGGAGCGGTCTCGCCCCGAAAGTTGGGTGATATCCGAGTTCAATTAGCCTTTGTTTCGCTTCATTGGTCACATCTAAAGATAAACCATTTGCAGCAAGTGTTTCGTCTAGCTCGTGAATCATGATATCAACAATTTGCAGAAGATCTTCTTTCTTCAATGCAGAGAATTCAATGATGCTATCGAACCGGTTCAAGAATTCCGGTTTGAAGAAGCTCCCTAAAGATTGCAGGATTGAAGCCTCTTCCACAGCTGAACTTGTACCGAATCCCATTACTTTTTGTTTCTCACCGACTCCTGCATTACTCGTCATGATGATCACGGTATCTTTAAAAGTAACGGTCCGGCCTTGACTGTCGGTTAAGCGGCCATCTTCCATGATTTGCAGGAACATATGCATGACATCCGGATGTGCCTTTTCGATTTCATCCAATAAGATGATACTGTAAGGCTTGCGGCGAACTTTTTCCGTCAATTGTCCAGCTTCCTCATGTCCTACATATCCAGGAGGAGAACCAATTAATTTGGAAACACTGTGTTTCTCCATGAATTCACTCATGTCAAGACGAATCATAGCGTCCTTGTCCCCGAATAATTCCTCGGCAAGAGTTTTCGCCAATTCGGTTTTACCGACTCCTGTCGGACCGACGAAAAGGAAAGAACCGGTAGGACGATTTTTGGATTTTAACCCGGCACGACTTCTTCGAACGGCCTTGGATACCTTTTTGACAGCCTCTTCCTGCCCGATTACTTTTTTCATCAGCTCCGCTTGGAGATGAATCATTCTTTCTTGCTCATCTTCTTGGAGCTTACCTACAGGAATGCCGGTTTTTTGTTCGATGATATTTTGAATGTCTTCAACGGTTACGGTTGGCTTAATTGCATCTTCCCCTGCTTGCAATGACTTTTCCAGTTTTTCTTCTTCATCACGAAGAACGGCAGCTTTTTCATATGCTTCTTCTTTTAAGGCCATTTCTTTTTCTTTATAAATTTGCGCCAGTCGTTCTTTCATGTTTTCTACCTGGCCGTCTTCGATGGTCAAGTTCAATTTGGAACCAGCTTCATCCATTAAGTCTATTGCCTTGTCAGGGAGGAATCGGTCTTGAATGTAGCGGTTCGAAAGTTCAACAGCCGCTTTTAGGGCTTCCTCACTATATGTTACACCATGATAAGATTCATAACTTTCTTTTAAACCGCGTAAGATGACCAATGCCTCAGCCGTTGTAGGTTCGTTAACCTGTACAGGCTGGAAACGTCTTTCAAGGGCACCGTCTTTTTCAATTTTCCTATATTCGGATAAAGTGGTTGCTCCGACAAGCTGAAGTTCGCCGCGTGCAAGTGCTGGCTTCAAGATATTTCCTGCATCCATTGATCCTTCGGCCGAACCTGCTCCCACAAGTTGATGAATTTCATCGATGAATAAAATGACATTTTTCCTTTCCTGTAATTCGCTGATCAATTGCTTCATTCTTTCTTCGAATTGCCCTCTAATTCCAGTATTGGAAACAAGGGATGCTACATCAAGCATATATACTAGCTTATTACGTAATTTAACTGGCACCGAACCTTCAACAATCGCTAAAGCAAGACCTTCAGCAATGGCTGTTTTACCGACACCAGGTTCACCGATTAAAACTGGATTATTTTTATTGCGTCTGTTTAGAACTTCAATGACGCGTTTGATTTCTTCATTTCGTCCGATTACCGGATCAATAAGTCCTGCTTTAGCAGCATCGGTCAAATTGCGGCCATAC
>NZ_JBFUIQ010000235.1:0-3495 GCF_056401795.1 Peribacillus sp. P4_D6 | reverse complement strand
GAATGGGCCACGGTTTGTTTGTGACAAAACATTGGTGCACCATGACAATGAAGTAATTATTTAAACGGCTATACCCTTGTTTTTTGGGAAGCAGGTGCATATTTCTTCATTGGATTTTTTGCAATGACATCCTTCAAATAAGGATGGCCAGAAGGACCTGGTTTTCTCATAAGCTCCATTAGGTAAGATATATCGTCCATGGCCCTATGTGTTTGAAAATTGGTGATATTATGTGCCTGCAGTAATGTTAGGAGTTTACTATTCTCAAATCCATATTGCTTCCAAGGTACATTCCGCATCGTACAGTACCACTTTTGATCATTGATTTCCGGATACATTTGGTAGAGAAAACTTCTATCGAAAGAAGCATTATGTGCAAAAATCGAATCGGTACGGTCAATGAAGGTTTTAATTTTTTCATCATGAAAACTCTTTCCTTCTACGGAGCTGTATGGAATTCCATGAATTCTGTATGCTTGATCATAATTCCTTCTTGCTCCAAAGGAGAGAGGCTCCCTTAAAAATGATTCTTGATCAATAAGATTAATGATTTCCCCTGTTTCACTGCTGTATGTAAAGAGTATAAGGGCAAGCTCGATAATTTCATCTGAAGAGGGACGTAAACCAGTTGTTTCTACATCCAGTACTAAACCTAATCTATTAGTCAATTTTTTTTCCTCCAGTTGGGTTACATTCTTCTATTATAGCTGACATAGAATGGCTATTGAAAGCATTATGATCGTTTTAAAGGATTTGAAATATTGAAGGTAAGGGTGAACTAACGATACTAAAAAAAGATAGAGATTTTTAAGCAATCTCTATCTTTTTTATCGATGTTCATATGCAGTGCAAAATGTTTTCCATTTCATGTTCGGCAATTTGTACGAATTCTTCGTTTTTTTGAAGACTGAAAATGTTTTTGGATTGCTTTATATAGTGCAGTCCTTCTTCAGGTTGTTGCAGATGAACCAGATTCTTCCCAGTTAAAAGATGGAGTTCCGCATATAAATATAATGATTCTATCGAATTACAAATGTTGATCCCTTTAAGAGTATAATTTAATGATTCTTGATAATAATGAAGTTCGGTCAATGTTTGTGCTAATCCATGAATGATCTTCACGATAATGGTGCCTTCTTGGTTCACATGGGGAATATTCTCAATAAATTCCAGTGCATCATTGAAGATGGTGATGGCCTCTTCATAATTCTTCGTTTTAAAATGGATGATCCCGTTACTATTTAAAACTTCTATCTCCTGTTGATGAAGAATGACCCGTTTACCCATGGTATCTGCATGGCTTCATTCAATAATTCTATAGCCTTTTGTTTGTCATTGTACAAATAAAAAAAAGAGATACCTTCATGCCATTTTAAGAATTGATAAAATGATATCGATTTTTCCGGTGCAGTTGCCATTTCTTTTTGAATGATTTCATAAATTGCTTCATAATTACGTGTGCGTTTGTATTTGTTAATCAAAAGTTTAATGGTTTCTATGTAATTATAGATCGGTTCATTTTTGGTAGTGAAGAAATACGGCAGGTCAACTTTAAGTTTATCCGCAAAAAGTGCCAATTCACCAATGGTTGGAGAAGTGATGCTTCTTTCATAATCTGACAGGGCACTAGGTTCACATATATCCTTAGCCAGTTCTTCTCGTGTAAGATTTTGTTTAATTCGTAATTCGTTGATGACAGAGCCAACCTCTATTTTCATTACAATTGCCCCTTTGTACCTATATCTAGAATTCTATTTTAACATAATTTAATTTTTATCAGTAAGATAATTGAAAGATAGTATGGTATAACTACTTTACGTTTATTCCTTGGGTATCCATCCAACAAAAAAATAACGAAGAACGTTTTCTTATTGAAGCGATCGAACTGAAATTACGTCTTTTCGATATAAAGTGAGAAAGGTAATAGCAATCATTAGACTTGGAATATAAGAATAAATAAAAAGAGGCGGCAATCTGCCGCCTCTGAAGCATTTAATTTCCAATGAATTGTTGGGTCCAATAGTGGGCGTATTTCCCTCCAGTTACATGCCCGATTCCCATGTGCGTATAGTTCTTGTTAAGGATATTCGCCTTATGTCCGGGGCTGTTCATCCATGATTTCATGACAGCATCCGCACTAGGTTGACCTGCTGCGATATTTTCCCCTGCGTACTCGTAACTGATCCCAAAGGATTTCATCATATCGAAAGGCGATCCATAACTGGGGCTTGTATGATTGAAATAATTATTATCACGCATATCTTCAGATTTTAGAATGGCTACGTTGGAAATGGCTGTATCCATTTTAAGTGAAGGGAGGCCCGATTTTGCCCGTTCTTCATTAACTAAACTAAGGACCTGCTGTTCAACTGATTGACTTTCTTTGCGATTAACCGTGGTAATGGATGATTCGGGAAGATTTATGATTTGTCCGATTCGAATTTGATTTGCATCGTTTATAGCAGAGTTCGATTTAAGTAATTCGTCAATGCTGACATCATATTCAGAAGCGATTTTCGTTAAGGTATCTCCTTCTGCCACCTCGTATGTATTCGCTCCCAAAGCAACTTTTGGAGATAGAAGTGATAGTGACAGTGCTGATAAAAGGATGATTTTCTTCATTTTAATTCCTCCTAGTAGAATATCTGGATTGGTAATATAGTATCCTATAAAAATAGTTTTGTGTAAAATTAGCTCATTCTCATTCTTTATAGGACTAGGAAAAAGGATAGTATAAGAATATACATAATAAGGGTCCATATAACTTGGCAGATTATATGGTAAATGAAAATCATAGGTCTATTTGATAAATTGAGATGCTGAATTTCTGGAAAAAAAGAATCATTTTACGTTTGCAGGCCATGTTTTTCAGGGAAATAATAAGTACATCAAAACGATATAGTTATATGGAACTAAAAAGGATGAAACTAATTAATTATCCCAAGGGTGGAGCTTGTATGGATTTAAAGGCAGGGAAAGTGTTGTGGAAAGATACATTTGAAGCGAGAAAATATCCCATGTTGGAGGAAGACCTTCCATGAGATGTTTGTATAGAAGGAAGCGGTTCATGCACACTGTGCCTATTTTTTGACAGAGACTGGTCTATTTTTTTTCCTGATCGATAAAAGGGATGCGAGTGAAGGAAGTACGGTTGCGAATACTGGACTTTTACAGTTTTCAAATGAGTAGAAAAAGCGTGTATTATGCATCCAATCCCATGGATGTTTCTAAGCTTAAAGAAGAATATAGGAATCTTAAAACCCGCAATTTCCCTGTTGAATATTATACTGAAAAAGAGATTAACCGGAAATTTTCGTTTTCGAAAGCAGGATCGCTGGTTACAGATAATGATGCTGAAATCAATCCTTATAAACATGTACATTTATTGATTGAAAAGGCAGTTTCGAAAGGAGTACGTGTCTATCCAAAAACAAAAATCAATGGAAAGATACTAAAAGAGAATCAAACCCAGTTATTTATCGAAACGGGTCATAC
>NZ_JBFUIQ010000234.1:0-3512 GCF_056401795.1 Peribacillus sp. P4_D6 | reverse complement strand
GCCATACTCTTCAAGCAATCCTCCGTCCTCGCCATTTTCAGCTGAATCCGGTTTTGGTACACCATTATAATTAAATGGATTGAATGAATTTGGAGATCCGTTAAATTGGAATTTCCCCATATCCATTCCGCCCATAGCTGCTCCAAGTTTGTTTCGTTCTTCTTTATAACAAGTGGAGCACAGTTTCACATCATGCTCCTGACCATTCATATTTAGGTGAACTTGAATATTAGCTTGGTTTACATGGCATTTTTCACAAAGCATGTAGTACTCCTCCTTTAAAAAATTAAATTGAAAGCAAATCTTTGACCTTCTTTGACTTTCTGACTTTATTATACATTGACCTTCTTTGACTTTCAATAATTTTGTCTGGGAATTTTTTTAAAAAAAAGGAATTCCTTCGATTTGGTTTGCTTAGCATATTAAACTATCCATTTCCAGTCAACTAAAAAGCTTTCATGAATGCTTCATACTACCGATTACCCAATTCAGGACTCACCATAACCTTAAACTATTAGCAAAATGCCAATTCTCTTGTCCATGTGCCTCATTCACTCTTATTTTTTAAAACAAAAAAAGACTTTATTAAGTCTCTTTTTGGTTAGTACAATTTTTAAACGTTGGRTTTCCACTCCAGGTACTCGCTTTCCGCGGGCGGTCGGGGAGCCTCCTCGGCGTCTTCGCACCTGYGGGGTCTCTCCTWGACGCGCTTTTCCCGCAGGAGTCTCGYACCTTCCGTTCCAATCATCTTTGTTTTAATTTTAAGATAGAATACTTTTTTGTTTTTAAGTAGTATTAATACTTGAGGTGATATCGATACTTTCTTAAAAGTCCCCTCGTTGTTCAACCCATGCCATGCTTTCCTTTCCGCAATAGCTGCTTCAATTCCAATAAAAAACCAAAAAGGTTTCGGAATGAAACCTTCCGAAACCTTTTTGTCTACAAATTGAAAGAGACTTCATTAAGTCTCTTAGCTTTTTTATATTAAGATTGATTTTCTTCTATTATATACGTTTCGCACCGATATACTTTGGCTTCCAATAACTATTATTGGTTTTAGCGTATGACACCCCTTTTGATGATGACGAGTGTATGAATTCATTGTTTCCTATGTATATGGCCACATGTGTGGGTTTTTTCGCTTTATTTGGTGCAAAGAACATTAAGTCACCTTTTTGCAGGCTTCTAACTTTCTTTCCTTTTTTATATATGTCAGCAGCAGTTCTTGGTAAATTCTTACCAGCCTTTTGATATGAATACTTCACTAAACCCGAACAATCAAAACCTGATGAAGAAATGCCACCCATTTTATATTTTGTACCTAGTTCACTTTTAGCYACTTTAATCGCTTTTGTATGATATGAAGCAGCTTCCACTTGGTTTCCGGCAAAGGATGCGGTTACAAGCGTGATAGCCAATGACAATCCGACGACAATTTTCTTAAACAAATTATTTACCCCCTGATGTGATTTGCTAAACCTAATATACTAGAAAAGCTATATCACTCGCATCACAGGATCTTTACGAATATGTTACATTTAGTAGATTTAGGAAGAATGACCATATAAAACATAGAAATAAGTCGAATCAAGTGTCCATTCAATATATTGAAAAGCACCTTTAATAAAACTATCTTTTCTTCATAAAAAAACAGCGGTAAAAAACCACTGTCAGAATTCTTTTGAGAAAAATGGAAGAAATAATTTCACTCCACGTTTATTAAAAGGTAAACATTTCAAATCTGCAATTAAATGACTTATGTATCCTAATGAACAAGTGGCGAAAATTCCGTCAATCCCCATAAAGGCTTCGAATTGAAAGGCAATGATGCCAAAGAAAGCGATACCGGCAATCGAATGGGTATAACTTCTATGTGGTGTAAATGATGCCAGGATAATATAGACTCCAAAAAGCCACAACCAGCTTTCCTGCAAAGATAAACCGCCTCCTAATACCGCTAATCCAGTCAAGGTCAGCATATGCCTTTGCCTAATGAAAGACGAAATAATGATGATTCCGATTCCTGCCCCTGCCCCGATCCACTTTTCCGTTTCAGAGCCTTCCAAAAGACTATAAATGATCATTAAAATCCCAATCGTTTGTGCTATCGTTCGGATAAACTTATGTGAAAAGGTAATCCTATTACTTAACTTCCCATCAATATCCATATCAGGCATCAGCCCTGAAACCCCCCCGATGCCCACCAAGAATAAAGTGGTGGTTGGATCTGTTTGAAGTGTGTTTGCCGTCAAGAATCCAACTGTTGCCCCTATAGCCATGTGTGCTGTCCCGTTCACTGTCTCTCTCCTGTCCCTCTAAGAAGTAATCTGCTCAAGAAAACGAATGTTTGTTCGAATCTCTGCATATCTAACTATACAACATTTTGGGGAAAATTTCTCTAGTTCTTATAAATAAAGCCAAAGAAATCAGTGATTAGAGCAAATAAAATACCTTTTCATACATTTAAAACACTTTTTCTAAATGTCTATAATTGCTTTGTTTAGGTAATTTTCATTACTCTAAATACGCAAAATATTTTTCAGTAAATTGAGGTTTTTCATGAAATTTTATCCAAAATATGAATATACTAATCTATAAGGGGAGTGATTCAGATAGCTTTTTTAAATGCCTTCAATAATTTTAAAAATGGGAAAAAGTCCAAGAAAATAAAGAACATGGATTTTCGGGAACAGCATGTAAATAAATCGTCAGAGCTCATTGGTAATAATGTAATTGTCCAAAATATAATTAACAATCACCTTTCCAAAAAAAATAACCACTTGTAGGGTGGTTTTTTTAATTATTAGGGGAAATGGTTTCATTCTTTTCCAACTTCTCACTTGCTTCGTAAATATAGTTATATTGTAAATAGTAATCGTATATGACGTTTTGCAGGATTTTAAGCAGTGATTTATCGAATGTATCGAATTCAGTTTGATAACTATTTAAGACGGTGACGAATTTCCCGTCCATGTTTTCGAAATAATGGATAAGAAAGTTCTTGTAATATTCACTATCGCTATTGCTTTTATTCGTAATGCACGGATCGCCGGTTTGAATGGACTTTTCAAGCATCGCTTTGATGGATTTAGGCAGCTTTGCTTTTTTGAACTGGTTCAGGGTATAGATATCATAGGTAAAGGAAAGACCTAATTGATCGGAATAAAAATCCACGGCACAGTCCAATGTATAGATTAAGGGTGTTTTAAAGTCTTTACTGTTGGCAATTTCCTCTGATATCTCCAATTGAAATTCCTCGGATGTTAAATACGCTGCAAATTTCATTTTTGAACTGCTCATGCTGAATACTTCATAAACGGCTGCATCTTGTTTTTCAATTTCAATTTCGATATTAAAGAATTTAAAGTGTTTTAAACGGTAAAAAGCAATCGGGGCTAATAGGAATAGCAATATCCAAACTAGGTAAAGGAATAATGTGTTAAAGATGATTTGATAAAATTCAGACGTTACGATCGGTTCGATGATTAACGATATCAATGTATGTTCAAATC
>NZ_JBFUIQ010000233.1:0-3544 GCF_056401795.1 Peribacillus sp. P4_D6 | reverse complement strand
CCTTCAACATCCATTTTATAGATCATTTCCCTAGCAAGGAAATGTGGATCATGCATCATGTCCTCAACACTATAAATCGATCCTGCGGGTATGTCTGAATTATCAAGTAATACCAAGGCATCTTGTAAATTATGCTGGATTGTCCAACCACCAATAACTTCATCTAGATACTCAGCATTCTGTACACGACCGTCATTAGTTGAGAATTTATGGTCATCCMTTAAATCTGGCCTTTCAACAACATCCATAAGCCTCTTGAAAATGCCATCTCCATTTGCCCCGATCACAATATATTTCCCATCTCTGCAAGGGTATGTATTCGAAGGTGCAATTCCTGGGAGGGTGCTTCCGGTTCTTTCACGAATCACTCCGTAATGGTCGTACTCTGGAACTGCACTTTCCATTAAACTGAAAATAGATTCATATAGAGCGACGTCAACACATTGTCCTTCCCCCCCAGGTTGGTCTCTATGATATACAGCCATTAATGCCCCCATAACAGCATATAATGCAGTTACAGAATCTCCCAAGCTTACTCCGACCCTTGTTGGAGGCCTATCAGGATAGCCTGTTAAATAACGAATCCCCCCCATTGCTTCTCCAATACTTCCAAACCCCGGCTTATTTCGGTACGGTCCATCTTGGCCATATCCTGATACCCTAACCATAATGATCTTCGGATTAATTCTTTTTAAATCCTCATAGCCAAGCCCCCACTTCTCCATAGTCCCCGGTTTGAAGTTTTCAATAATAATATCGACTTCATTTGTTAATTCCCTTATGATCTCTTGGGCTTCCGTTTTTCGTAAGTCCAATGAAATACTTTTTTTGTTCCTGGATTGAACAAACCACCATAAGGATGTGCCCTCATATAGTAATCTCCAATTTCTGATGGGGTCCCCCTTTCCTGGTGGTTCTACTTTTATTACCTCGGCACCGAAGTCGGCCATTAATCTTCCAGCAAAAGGACCAGCTATCAAACTACCTAATTCCAAAACCTTTAATCCCTTCAACGCACCCTGTTTTATAACTTCACCCATGAGCATTCACCCCTTTTTAATATTTCTATCTAGGTAGATTACGGTTAAATATAAACGTTTCCTTTCTATAAAAATCAATTCATTAAAACAAAAACTTTCCTAATTTTTTGATAATCCTTATAATAATTGACATTTATTATTATGTCAACGGTTAACCGTTGACATTTTTTATGTTATAATTTGAGCTATTAAAGTAGGATTTATGCTTTTATTATTGAAATATATCTATGTATTGAAAAACTCTGATAAATTGAAGGCCGTTTGTTAAATAGATATTAATTTGTTACATAGGGGGCACTATTATGAAAGAAATACAAAAAACTGAACTGCTTCATAATCAGGTATATCATATTCTGAAGGGTATGATTATAGACGGTGAATATCAGCCTGGAGAGCGTTTGGTCGAAACCAGGGTTGCTGAAAGAATCGGGGTTAGCCGGGGTACAATTAGAGAAGCCTTCCAGATGTTATTGAAAGATTACCTACTGGTTCGTGAAGGTAAGGCCATATCAGTTTATAGCCCTAGCGTACAGGACATTATTGATGTATATCAATGCCGAATTAGCCTTGAATCTTTAGCTGTTAAATTAGCGACTCAGAATATTACGGACGAGGAATTAAGCAAGTTGGTCGAAGTAATAAATGACTCTAAAATAGCCGTGAATATGAATAATAGAAAAAAGCTTACACAACTAAATCAGGAATTTCACGATATCATTGATCTTGCTTCCCGCAACCACCAATTAATTCAATTATGCGATGTTATCAAGACGAAAATACTATATATAAGGACTAGCATTTTAAAAGTACATTTTAAAAACTTTTCCGATTTTGTAGATGATCATGAACGGATCCTTATAGCCATTCAGAATAGAGATCCGGTACGAGCCGAACAGGAAATGCATTCCCATATTGAAAAAAGCTTCCATACAATAAAAGCAACTTTTAAAACCGTCATTGATCAATAAAGGAATTGATTCCCTAGGATTCCGTCTTGCACGGTCTTAGTTGTACATCTATACATATTTTCCTGATTTTTCCAGGAATCCACCCAATGGCTACAAAATAAAAAAACCTGATGATTTGTCAGGTTTTTTAAAATTTTCATCATTCGCATTACCAGAGAAATGCGAGAAAGACTAAAGATGCAATTGCGCCAAAGGCAAATCCATTTGCCGCACCCCATCCATATCCTGCATTAAAGCCTCCAAAACCAAAACCCCCAAGGTTTCCGACACCGTCAAATGGACGAATATATACACGGTTCGGCGTAACCCGGTGTATGATTCCCCGATGTACGGTTCCTCTGCTTYTACGAATTTCAACCGGTCTTCCAACACCTTGCCTGCATTTATGATAATAATTTTGATATCCCATATTACACTCCCCTTGTTAGTGATTCTACATCGTATGCATTCGGGGACTAGCCTGCATGGTTTAAAAACACACCATTCCTTTAAACGTCTTTCCCATATTCCTTGTCAATGGTTAAATCACTATTTAAAACCAAAGCATAAAATACATTTATACATTTACAAAGGAGACAATTCCATGAACCATTCATACCAAGACGCACTAGCCATAATTGGCATCGAAGGGGCACACCCTGGTGGATTTGAACTGACTAAGCAGCTCTTAAAAAATGAAAAAATCACTCATACGTCAAAAATCCTTGATGCCGGATGCGGGACAGGGCAAACCACAGCTTTCTTGGCAAAAACGTTCCTTTGCCGAGTATCAGCGCTAGATCATCACCCTGAAATGGTGAAACATGCCAAAAAAAGATTCCAACAAGCTAACTTAAGCATCGACCTATATGAGCATTCAATAGAAGAACTGCCTTTTGACGATAATTCTTTTGATTTGATCATATCCGAATCAACGACTGCATTCACTGATATACAAAAATCACTCAGTGAATTTTACAGGGTCCTTAAACTAAAAGGAACTTTGATATCCATTGATATGACAGCGGAAACCAGCCTTGATTCTGCCTCAAAAAAGGAAATCATGAAATTTTATCATTTAAGAGAATTATTAAAATGCAATCCAAATGGTTGAATTCTTCCGACAAAACGGGTTTTCAGAGGTAAATATCTTGAGATCGAGTACCGCCTTAGAGCAATTAATGAATTCTTCAGTTTCAAATAGCCCCCTTCAGCCTTTGAATGAATCTTTGAAACGAGTCATGGACGAACATTATCGCCTCATTTTTTCTTGCGGAAATAGCCACGGTTATAGAGTATTCAGAGCAAACAAAAAGTAATCTCCAGCTTCAAGAAGTTACGCAAGTTCTTCAGTTTGTTTACACGGATTACTGAATACAACAATTATGAACACAATGAAAAAAACCTAGAACAAGTTCAAGGTTTAAAAGAAAGGCAATATAGTCTTAGGCTATGATCTGTACACAATTTCGGCCATTCTTCTTTGCGGCATATAAGGCTTGGTCTGCCCGTGGCATCAATGTTTGGATGGAATGGCCTCGATCTCCAGCTTCAATT